>NZ_JAAHGT010000521.1 GCF_010672385.1 Okeania sp. SIO2F4 | reverse complement strand
GCTAATCATCGCGATTGGGAAATTATTAATTTAGGTAGCAATGGTACATACATTGATGGTAAACCAATCAGGAAAGTTAGGGTAGTTAGTGGGTTGATAATTAATTTGGCTCTTACTGGACCAAAAATTGCGATATATATCCACAATCAATCAAAGGTATTTAATTTTCAACAAAGGCAAAATTATCGCCAAGAAAACGATTTAGACAAAGTTGAAACCCCATTATTAAGGCCGATGTTAGATCGGGAATGTCCACAAAAAGACTTATTTGGAGATACAAAATCTGAATAGGTTGCTTAATGAATGGTCTGATTTTTGTGATGGGATTAATTTGATTGTTTTGCAACCTTTATTATCTCTTATATAGGGTTGATAAAACTTGGTGAGATATATAATTTTGGATTTTAGGCAATGGGGAATAGGGAAGAGAAAAAAAGATCGTACCTCTATTATTTAAAATTACTTCTTACTTCTTCCTCAATCAATATATTTATCAAAACTCTGTGTTAGGAGTAAAATTATGAATAAAATACCAGAGGTAATTAAACATAGTCAACTGTTGAAGAGGTTAGTGCTTGACCGTGAAACAGTTGAAGAACAAGGTTGCATAGAAGAATTATGCCTAGATCCTCAATCTCATCAAGTTATAGGTTTTATCTGTAAGTCTGGTTTATTTGGTAAACAAAAAAAATATTTTGCTTGGAAACAAATTGAGACTATTGGCGCTGATGCTACTCTAGTTAATGGGAAACCACAAGTAGATAATTTGGAAGAACACAATAATATTGTTAATATAATTGGTAATGAACTTTGGACTGATACAGGGGAAAAAGTGGGTTTTATTGTAGAATATATTCTCAATATCAAAACAGGTGCAATAGTGAATTATTTGTTTAAATCTAATGGCTGGCGAGGTGTTTTGGATAGTGTTTATTTACTAGAAGCAGAAGCAGTTTCTAGTGCTGGTAATAAACGGGTAATAGTAGTCAATAGTTCTGTAGAAAATCCTCAATGTTATACTGGAGGGGTTGCTGAAAAACTAGGTTTGCTTCATAACTTTTTACAAGCAGATTTAGTCAGAACTAGAGAACATATTGATATCGCACGAGGTGAGGCTAAAAAATTAGCTCTAGGATTTCAACAAAGAGCCAAGGTTGTGAAAAAACAAGCTCAAGAAAAAGCCCAAGTAGTCACAGAACAAGCGAAACAAAAAGTAGAAGATTTTCAAACTAAATCTACAGAGAAAAAAAATCGGAAAACTCAGGCAACTACAGATGAATTTTCTACCAAAATTCAACAAGTAACAACAGAAGCGAAGGAAAAAATTGATGGAGTAAAGTCTCAAGGGATAAAAATTTTTAATTCCTCAAAAGATGAGGGAGAGCAAAATACAAATGATTGACAAATATAGCCATAATTACGGATATTTTGAGGATGGTGAGGTACAGTTTAATATTAATATCTGTTCCCTATTCCCAGTAATCACTATTTCCTAAAATATTAAAACTAATGTTAAGTATATTAAATAATTATTATAAGTGATTAGTTTAGCCTTATTACATCCAACTCAATTAGTTCCTGTTCAAAATTGGAGTTGGGAAGCAAAATCATTAATTCGTATAGGTAGAGCAAGTGATAATGATGTAATAGTTTACAGTGCTATAGTTTCTCGTTATCATGCAGAACTTTGGGAAGATCGGTCTGGTTGGATGATCGTCAATTTTGGTGTTAATGGTACTTATGTAGATGATCGACCAATTATTCAAAGATCGGTGGTAAATGAAATGATTATTAGATTTGGTAGTTCTGGACCTAAAATTAAAATTTGGACTCAAGAATTAGGTTCTGAATTTGCGGATAAAAAAGATGAGTTATCTAAGAAAGAAATATTTTTAACTAATAAAAATTTTCCTCAAACTTCCTTTGTAAATGAGGATATTACACAAACAGATATTTATTAATCTTTGATTGTGTATGGGAATATGAAAGTAAATTATCATAGGTAGCAGACAGCAGTGGAAAAAAAACTTCCTAGTCTAAGATTCATCATCAGTATATTTTGCAAACAAATCTTTACTTTGCGATAAATTTTATTGTTTTTATTAGACATCTGCGATAATCAAAAATCAAATCAATTATCGTACATAAATCATCAATTATTTCCCCCTACTCTTTTTTTACTATAACGACCTTTTTTTAATTTGTTGAATTTGGTATTACTTATACCAATTTTCTGTGAGGTTGTACAGAATTATGAATTCATTAACTTGCCTATCTTTCATCTACAGTCAACTCTGATTAAAATTTTATTTTATGCAACTTCATATTAATTTTGTATTATTAATTAGAAGTTATGAGGTACAGTTGTTTTTCTTCTTTTCTATTCCCTGTTCCCAGTTAAGTGTTCCCTGTTCCCTCAAACCTAAAGTTTTGTACCTCATAACAAGGGAAAACGCTGTATAAATCCAAGGATTAATTATCAATTAATTATTTAATTTTTATTTTCTCCTTCTTGGTGCAATAGTATGTCTATCGACACCATATAGATCGGTAGCTATAGACATATTGAGCGCTAAATTTTCTGATTTTTCTAACTTATATTTTTTCCTTCTAGGTTTAAGTGGCTGAATATTTAAAGCATGAATAATTTCTTGAGCAACTGCTTTTGCTAATAGTGGTGGAACTGAATTACCAACTTGTCTAAAACCATGCCATTTTGTCACATGAAATCTAAACCAATCAGGATATGAATGTAGTCTTGCTGCTTCTCTAACTGTGATACATCTAGGTGTAAATGGATGTATTGGTCTAGGAGAAGTATATGCACCCCTATTACTTGGTGTTCCTGCTCTGAGTGTATTACAAATACCGTTAGGATTAAGTCTATAAAAGCGACTTACTGGTTCAATTTTTCCGGGAGCTGTCGCACTAAATCTTGCTATTGATTTTGGTGTATGTCTTGTGCGTAAGCTAGAGGTTAATATTGTCCGATCGTATTCACGTTTATAAGAATAATCATTATTCAAACGTTTCAAACTACGCATTTTTCTAGCATATTTACTGGGTTTGCCATAATCTTTTTCTGCTGTTACCCAATCTTTTTCTAATAATTCAACGTATTTTTCAACTTCGGGTAAATCTCCTATTGCATCCCAAACAGTTATATAGTTTTCTAATTTTTTATCTGTTTGACTATGAGGATAATTTGGTAATATTAAACCATTTTGACATCCTAATATAAATAATCTTTCCCGATTTTGAGGTACGCCATAATGAGCAGCATTTAAGACTTGATAAGGTTGCTGAACTTGATAACCATTTTTGGATAATTTATCAAGTACTTCCTGAAGAAATATTTGGTATTTTCCCACAGTTAATCCTTGAACATTTTCCATCACAAAATACTTAGGTTTTAACTCCAAAACTAACCGAAAAAAATGAGATATAAGTGCATTGCGTGGGTCATCTAAGGTGCGTTTTCCCATCATGGAAAAGCCTTGACATGGAGGACCCCCAAAAACTACATCAATTTCTCTATTTTGAATATTTGATAACTGTCTAATTTCATCTCCAGTAATATCAACAAGATTGCGACATAATATCGACCAAAAGGGAAAATTAAATTTATGAGTAGCACAGTGAATAGGGTCTAACTCCACAGAAACAGGTATATCAAATCCTGCTTGTTCAAAGCCAAGGGTCATACCTCCTGCACCAGCAAATAAATCGATACCAATTGGTCGTTGCATACCACATCTCAAGACTTACAATTAATCTTAATTTTATTGAATTTTTGCTATTATATCAACTCTTTTTAAAAAGTTGCTGAGACTCATATCGCAAGAGTTAAAAGTTAAATCATTCCTGTGACTAAGGTCAATAATTAACAATTAATAATTAATAATTAATAATTACCTATTCTTAAAAAAGCAATCAGCAATCAGCCACTCAGCCACTCAGCAGTAAACGTTTAGAAGGGGATTTAAACCCCTCCTAAACTATCCTGCTTATAGAAGCAGGGGATGTTTTACCCAAGCTCAAAAAGCTGTTAACGCAGTTCCTCCGCAGGAGGCTAGCTGAATGCTAAAAGCTAATAGCTAGTTAAAAAGAAGAGGATTGGTTAAAAAGAATTTTTTTTCCTTGAAAGGATAGGTTTTAAACCTTAATTTTTCGGTAATAGAATTTGAAAATATTATAATAGGAATGGTGACTACTATATGACAATCCGCGCATAGGTTGTAACAATTAATCAGTCCCTATTCTCTATCTCCAAAACGTGGCAATATTTTTGACACGAATAATACCATTTATTAAAAAGAATGCTATACCCGATCGGGTGGAGGAGTGTGGGGAGTGTGGGGAGTGTGGGGAGGTAGGGACGTTGCATGCAACGTCCGTACAATATAAAAATAATAAACATTAACTGGGCTATTATTAGCAAGCATGGTGATTTTTCCTGTATTAATTACTTAATAACTGAAGTGCGGCATAAGTATAGCAATGCTTTTGGGAATTGGTATAAAATAGGATTGCTATATCTTGCTGATAACTAATAATAATTAATATTATTAAAGAATGGATATTTATATCATACCCATTCAAAGTTTATATTCATAATTTGATATCATATCTACATCAGCAACGCTAATCTTTTTATTAGATTCAGCATACAGCACTACGCAAATGGGGCGCGGACATTTATAAATTCTCAAACTCAGTCAGGAATTAATTCTAACTTCAGCTATAATTTGTGTTTTAAAGCTTCTATTACTCTTTCATATTCACCATCAACTTGTAACAACAAATCAGTTCCTTCTATGATTAGATCGGAACCAGATAAATTGCTCAATTTCTCACATAAACTAGCAAGATTTATCGCCCCTATCTTAGAACTACTAGTTCCTAAACTTTGGGCTGCTAGTTTTAAATATTCAGTAGAATTGATTGCAATTGCATTGAAAATTAGTTCCATCTGATGAGGAGAATTTTGTAAATAATCTTCAATGATTTGACTGTTGCGAATAGAATCTAAAACTGTTAAATCTAAAACAGAATCATCCTGACTCTTGTACCCAATAGTATCAACAAATTCACTGCTAGTATCAGAGTAAATATTTCTAGTTACAGAAGTTTCTTGAGGAGTTGAAAGATCAATATTTTTAGTAGATTTAAAATGAATTAATCCCTGTTTGAATTGTTCATACTCAATTTCTAATAAAGGAAAAATTTCTGCTGCTCCCAGAGTAGTATTTTTACGTCCTAAATTTTCCAATTGATTACATATATTCCCTAAAGTAACTCCTCCGAGATTACCACTACTAGAACGTAGAACATGAGCAGTCATTCGTAATTTATTAGCATCATCAGCTACAATTGCCTCTCGAATTGCTGCTAACCTACTAGGGGCAAAATTGAGATAATCTTCAATAATTTCACCTAAAAGTTCCTTGCCTCCCATACTGATAATTGACTCTAACATTGTCACATCTAACATTGATTTAGGCTTGATTAGAGAATCCTTTTTAATATTCTTGCTGAATTGTCGATTAGTCTTTGTATCATTAATATTTTTCCATCTTGTTATGTCTATATCAATTCTGCAAGCTTGTTGTAGTGCTTGGGCTAACTCCGGAACTTTCATAGGTTTAGTGATAAAATTATCCATGCCAACTTCCAAACATTTATCCCGCTCTTCTGCCATAGCATTAGCAGTAATAGCAATAATCTGGGGGCATAATTCAGGCGACCATTGCTGACGAATAATACGAGTAGCTTCCAATCCATCCATTTCCGGCATTTGCACATCCATCAACACCACATCATAAGGCTGACGTTGCAAAGCTTCTAAAACTTCTATGCCATTTGCTGCCACATCTGCTCCGTATCCTAACTGCTTTAGCTGTAGCAGGACAACCTTTTGATTAACTACATTATCTTCTGCCAACAATATTCGGAGGTTTTCTACTGACTTAACTTCAGTTTCTGAGACAGTAGACAACTTTTCGACATCGGTTTTTTCTGCTGTAAAAATCTTAATCAAAGTCTGATAAAGTACAGATACTCTAATTGGTTTATTAATAACTGCAGCAAAATTAAATTCTTGACATTTTGCCGGCAATTTATATTCCTTCAAATTACCCAAAAGCACCAAAGGTAAATTCTGAGCTAAAGTCTGTTCGCGAATTGTTTTAGCTAGAGTGCAGTCATCCATTTCAGACATTGACCTATCTAATATTACCAAATCAAATTTTATTCCCTGATTAATTAAATCAATAGCTTTAGCACCAGACTCAACATCCCAAGTTAACATTCGCCAAGACTCCCCTTGTATAGTCAGCATTTGTCGGTTAGTTGCATTATCGTCTACGATGAGTAATCGTTTTTTAGCTAAATATTGCTTTGCCTCTTCATTAATATCCGTTGTTTGTACAACAGATGGAGCAAGTATTGAAAAGTAGAAAGTTGAACCTCGACCCAATTCACTCTCAACCCAGATTTTACCCCCCATCAATTTAGCTAACTGTTGACTAATTGCTAAACCTAGACCAGTACCACCATAATTACGAGTAATTGAAGAATCACCCTGAGTAAAAGACTCAAACAAGTATTCTATATTCTCTGGAGTAATACCAATACCAGTATCTTGCACGGTAAATTGAAATTCGTAAATATCATTATTACTAATTTGCA
>NZ_JAAHGT010000520.1:2445-6721 GCF_010672385.1 Okeania sp. SIO2F4 | reverse complement strand
TACCCGGACCCGGTCGCGAGTGAAGAGGAACTCAAGGGATTCGACTATATGGACAGGGCCAGCATTGCGCCTGTTGTTGTAGAAACAAAACCAATGCGAATCTTTTCATTCCCTCGTAAATTTGGCAGTGGAATATCTTGACTCCATTGGGGATAGCTATTTGACATAATATTAACAAGCATTTCCCCATAGATTTGCTGTAAATCTCGGTCATTTAAGCCTTGATAAGCTAGGAAGAAAGGCTGTAATGTTCCGACAAATTCGACTGCTTTTTGTAGTTGTTGAGAATTTGCTGTTTGATAACTTTGAGCTAATCCCTGGAGGTGCTGTTTATATTTATTTCGTTGAATATTTATTTCTGCAACACTAGAATATATAATTGGTAATTGATTAATCGCTATTCCAAATTTAGCTGGGGCATAATCAGGATTTATTTTTAAAGCTTTTTGATACGTTTCTCTTGTTTCGTCTAACTTGCCTTGGTCGGAATATATACTTGCTAAGTTAAAATAAGTATCAGTAGCAATAGAGTCAGGTACAAATTTTAATGCTTGTTGATAGGATTCTGCTGCTGCTTCTAGTTCACCTTTTTTATCCAACGCATTACCCAATTGGTGATGAGCAATACCATAGTCAGGTTTAATTTTTATAGCTTGCTGATAAGATTCTATGGCTGCTTTTAATTTGCCCTGTTTTAGAAAAATATTACCCAAGTTATAATGGGCTTGAGCAAAGTCAGGTTTAATTTTTATAGCTTGCTGATAAGATTCTATGGCTGCTTTTAATTTGCCCTGTTGTCGAAAAACATTACCTAAATTATCATAAGCTTGAGCAATTTCAGGTTTAATTTTTATAGCTTGCTGATAAGATTCTACGGCTGCTTCTAACTTGCCCTGTTGTCGAAAAACATTACCTAAATTATAATAAGCTTCAGCATAGTCAGGCTTGAGTTGTAAAGTCTGTTGGTAATGCTCTATCGCTGCATCTAACTTGCCTTTTTGCTCAAATATATTTGCCAAATTACCAATTATTATTGGGCGATATTCTTTTTCTAAATCTTCTTGCTTATCTATACATTCCGGGTGAATTTGTAATATCTGTTTGTATAGTGATTCAGCTTCATCCAATTCACCAGACTGATGTTT
The DNA here is from genome assembly GCF_010672385.1 of Okeania sp. SIO2F4. GTDB lineage: Bacteria > Cyanobacteriota > Cyanobacteriia > Cyanobacteriales > Microcoleaceae > Trichodesmium. The sequence goes on along the minus strand of NZ_JAAHGT010000520.1, from coordinate 5,576 downwards.
TTGCACCGCTATTTGGATGAGGGATTTAATATTTGATTTTGAAAATTCTTTTTTATTCATGGCTATATCAGCATATTTATCTTGATGATACCGTTTTTATGGTGGGAGCAAATCGTAAACAAAATCTTTGCCTACCCCAGAAACTTTCGTTATGGCATAAATCTAGCACCTAGATTAAAAACCGGTTTTATTGCAAATATTTTAGCTTCAAGACCTTGATTTTTCCTTTATAAACCGGGTTTTTTTGGTTTTGTTGATAATGCTGCAAGATATGACACGGAGCATCTACTAGCGTGTCATCATTTATTTTTTACTTACTTATTAAACTGACAACAAGTAACTCTTGATTTTAAAGGCTCTAAGCCTTTAAAATCCTGGATTTTTATTGATAATCATTAACCTGTTGGCATTCCCTCCCAAACCGGAAGGTGTTAAATCACCACGGTTCCCTGCCCCTGGGTTAAATCTACTCCTATTACAGAAGCTATCAAATCTGCACCATCAGGCAATAAAGCATAAATATCTGTACCGTCACCTTGGCTAGGATCGATAACTCCATCATCGTTGGCGTCAAAGAAAAGTAGTCCATGACTCACAGATGGGCTTAAATCGAGACCATCCACACCTAGCTCGAAGTCCAAAATAGTTACAAAGTCAGCAAAGCCAGCGGTGGCATAAAAAGGGCTATTGTTATCACCAAGCACGTATTGATCCGGAGCACCATCACCAACAGGAACATCGTCAGCATCAAGGAAACCACCAATTAGGATATCTTGCTGAGGATTTCCTCCTGTCTGCTGCCCACCAGCTCCTATAAGGATGTCAGCACCTGTACCTCCAACGAGAATATCATTGTCGGGACCTCCACTTAGTTGGTCGTCACCGTCTCCCCCATCGATCTGGTCATCGCCAGCCCCCCCATTCAAGATGTCATTGCCATCCCCCCCGCTTAGGAAGTCATCACCAGACTTCCCAGTCACTAGGTCATCCCCGTTTTGCCCAAAAAGATCGTCATTTCCGAAACCCCCGTCTATGAGGTCATCCCCGTCACCTCCAAGAATCTCGTCATCGCCAAAACGTCCAAAAAGTCCGTCGTCACCACCAAGCCCATCTATAACAGTATTACCGAAAGTCGAGCCAAAAAGAAAGTCTCGTCTATCCGTTCCAGTTTGGGAATTGGCTTGAAGATCTTCTGTTTTTGCCTTAATAGCTTCTACTCTTTCCTCAACTTCGACTCTTTTAGCCTGAATTTGATCTATAATTTCTTGTATGTCAGTAGTCATTTTGTCCACCTCTTAAAGTAAAGTTATTTTTGGGATAGGGTAAATATTTTATTCTTCATCAAAGAAGAACCAACAATAAACAGCTTTAATATTGCAATTCTAATAATTAAGAACAGCAATATTAAAGCTAAAAATAAGATGTCATATGACCCCTGATAGAATTACTATTACTAGTCATTTTTACTTCCACAGTAATTTGTGTGTTATTGTCTAGAGTGGAGAATCGACGATGATATATATAATCACCATTATTTTCTCTAGATTCTTGAGCCACAGACTCTTGTTTTTCCTCTGACAAGTAGTTTTTTAAAGTAGGTGCATAAATGTGTAAGCGTTCAAATAAGAAATCCCTGAAATTATTAAAATTACTAGAGTAGAAGAAGCCACCCCGGACTTCAATATCACTAATAGTTTCATCAAAAGATAGGTCACTAATTTTTAATTTTCTCATAACTAATCTGCTGGCTATTTAGACAATGTTGATTAAATGAATATTAAATCCAGACGTAGGGTTGGTTAGGTGGCAATACTTATACTGACTCACCCAACTCTTAACTATGCGTTGGAAACAATTAATATTAAGCACTATAGCTGTCTTAATCTTTGCTTGACAAACATTATCTTATTGAAAGCTAAAAGCTTTGAATAAGCTTTCAGTGAATTTTATCACCTTTGATAAAGTTGGTGATGAAATTCTGAGTTTGCCATCACCAAACTAGAGTAATTTGAGTTGCACTTCCTAGAAATAGGAGGTGGCTTGAGTTTGACTACAACTATGACCTAGTTAGTGAAGGAGCTAGCGTTAACGAAGGACTCAGATACATACTCTTCAGTTTGAGTACCAAAGATGATGCTGGTGAATGTGTTGTTACCTTGAGCATCTGAAGAACCTAGTACTTCAGCACCATTTCCAGATAAACCACCTAAGTCAAGCTTAACAGTCTTCTTGAATGTTTCGTCTATCTTAACGTCAGCATCAACATCTTTGTCTAATTTGAACCGGCTATTAATGTTGATTCCTTTTCCACCTAATACTTCAGCTTCAGCAGATTCTAAGTAGTTTAATTCAGAAATAATCATTGCGTTTCTCCTTATTTGTTTTGGAAATTTTCAAACAACTTTGCTTTGTTTGACATTTTTAATATAACTAGAATTATCGGGGGATGGTTGCCATTTTGGCAGATGTTTTTGCAGCTAAATCTCTGCTTAAATTACCTACGAAAAATTGCTTAATTCGAGAAGAAGAATTAAGCAATTTTGATAAAGTTGGTGATGAAATTCTGAGTTTGCCATCACCAAACTAGAGTAATTTGAGTTGCACTTCCTAGAAATAGGAGGTGGCTTGAGTTTGACTACAACTATGACCTAGTTAGTGAAGGAGCTAGCGTTAACGAAGGACTCAGATACATACTCTTCAGTTTGAGTACCAAAGATGATGCTGGTGAATGTGTTGTTACCTTGAGCATCTGAAGAACCTAGTACTTCAGCACCATTTCCAGATAAACCACCTAAGTCAAGCTTAACAGTCTTCTTGAATGTTTCGTCTATCTTAACGTCAGCATCAACATCTTTGTCTAATTTGAACCGGCTATTAATGTTGATTCCTTTTCCACCTAATACTTCAGCTTCAGCAGATTCTAAGTAGTTTAATTCAGAAATAATCATTGCGTTTCTCCTTATTTGTTTTGGAAATTTTCAAACAACTTTGCTTTGTTTGACATTTTTAATATAACTAGAATTATCGGGGGATGGTTGCCATTTTGGCAGATGTTTTTGCAGCTAAATCTCTGCTTAAATTACCTACGAAAAATTGCTTAATTCGAGAAGAAGAATTAAGCAATTTTGATA
>NZ_JAAHGT010000520.1:0-2345 GCF_010672385.1 Okeania sp. SIO2F4 | reverse complement strand
TTTTAATATAACTAGAATTATCGGGGGATGGTTGCCATTTTGGCAGATGTTTTTGCAGCTAAATCTCTGCTTAAATTACCTACGAAAAATTGCTTAATTCGAGAAGAAGAATTAAGCAATTTTGATAGTATTACTAGGAAAAATACAAATTATTATCAGCTCTGGTGTGGCTCTAAACTGTTAACTCAGAGCAACTCCAGAGAATTACAATTGAATATTTTTCTAATTTATCAGCCTACCCAGAATACTGTTGCCATAATGGCATAATTTTACATAATCAAACCAAATCTTAAAAAAATTGATATATATTATCAAAAAATGAATAAATCTCTAAAATTAAGATTGCTTCCCAACCGTCACAATGACAACTATTGAAGTAGACTTAATATAATACTATTATTTTGTGAAAATTAACTTAATAATTATCTATTAAATTAAACTTTATCTTTATTATGCTGGCTATCGCTCTCCTATTTATATGGAATAAGCTGTATTTCATGGGCTATAGCAATACTACAAACACTTTTTTATCACTTATTATATCAAATCCGGTTAAACAGTTATAGATTGCTTAAGTATTTAGGAGTCAGGAGTCAGGAGTCAGGAGGGGAAAGAATTACCGAATAATTAACAATTATTAATTATTAATTAAATAATTCAGCTTACTCTGCCTCCCCTTTCAAGGGGAAAAGCGGTCGAGGGATGGCGAGGTTTCCTCGCCATATCCAATCGACCAAGAGAGAAGAAATAATGTTTCCTTATACTCAATTCCCGAGCGGTTTTAACCTTCTTGTAATTATCAATTATCAATTATCAATTATCCATTAATGAAAAAGATTGAGTAGTTATGACGATTTGAGAATTTTTTTATGCCCAATCAAGGGGATTTGATATTATCCGAACATAATATAATTAATATAGCGTTTCTCAAGCTAATGAGGTACAGTTGTTTGTCTGATTTTCTACTCCCCATCCCCCTATTTTCCCTACTCCCTAAAACAAAGGAATTTTGTACCTCACCAGTGTGATAATTGCCATAATTAGCAATTACCTAAATTTGTGTCAGTGAATCCTTTTTTCATAACCAACCCACTCTTTTTCCCGCAATAAATATTTCTGCACTTTACCCGTAGCAGTCTTTGGTAACTCCATAAACTCAACCGTTTTCGGCACCTTAAACAATGCCAAATTCTGCCGACAAAAATCAATAATTTCTGATGCTTTTACACTTTCATCTGGTTTCAAAGTCACAAAAGCTTTCGGCACCTCACCTCGTTTCCGATCCGGGATAGCAATAACTGCCACTTCCAAAACTGCTGGATGTTTATAAATAACTCTCTCCACCTCAATAGTCGAAATATTCGTACCACTACTAATAATAATATCCTTAGCTCGATCGCGTAATTCCATATAACCATCAGGATACATCACCGCCAAATCTCCACTATGAAACCAACCACCCCGAAACACCCACTCAGTCGCCTCCGGGTCATTAAAATATCCCTGCATGACATTATTGCCACGCATCACCACTTCTCCCATAGTTTCCCCATCAGCAGGTACATCCTGCATATCCTTATCTACTACCCGCATTTGAGCAGCATGAATATAAGCCACTCCCTGTCTAGCTTTCAACTTTGCCCTTTCCGCCATTGGTAGATCGTCCCAAGGTGCTTGCCATTCACAGACACTATGGGGTCCGTAGGTTTCCGTTAAACCATAAACATGAGTAATATCTACTCCCAATTCTTCCATCGTCTGAATAATAGTGGGGGAAGGTGGTGCACCAGCAGTAGCAACTCGCAGAGGGTGGGAAAGCTTTAATTTTTTGATAGCGCGGTCGTTAGCAAGAGCAATTAATATTGTGGGGGAACCGCAGAAGTGAGTCACTCCCTCATCCATAATTAACGAAACTACTGTATTAGGGAAAAATTTCCGCATACAAACATGAGTACCACCCACCGCAACGACTCCCCAGGTAAAACACCAACCGTTGCAGTGAAACATAGGTAAAGTCCACAAATAGATACTGTTATTATTCATGCCTAATTCTAATGCTTCGCCCAAAGCATTGAGATAAGCTCCACGGTAGGTATATACTACCCCCTTTGGTTGACCGCTGGTGCCACTGGTATAGTTGATGGAAATTGGTTCGTTTTCGTCTGCGAGTGGAGAAGGTAGAGGGTCTGATGTACCTGTGGTTAAAAAAGTTTCATAATCTGTTCCTGGTAATTTTTCTCCTGTTGTTTCTATTTCAGTATCTACTATATTAATAATTTCCTCTACACTTTCCAACTGATCACGCACTGATGCTACCAAGTGAGATAATTCTGTATCCACAAATA
>NZ_JAAHGT010000052.1 GCF_010672385.1 Okeania sp. SIO2F4 | reverse complement strand
GAAACTGCGCAACCTAGCGGGAGGCAGCAAGGACGGACCAAGTCCACGGTCATGGAGGTTGTAGTGTGAGGGGATTGAGGAGAAAGTTAAATTGGTAACCCGGGGAGGGGGGGGATAGCATTGGTTCCACTTTTAGGTCCATTAATTTATTTGTCTGTACGTTCACCTCTATTAGCAGCAGATACCTCTACAACATCAAATCAACAAGAAGCGACAGCAAATTGATAAGCTGTTTTGCATTTAAATAAGCGATCTGGCGATCGGCAGTTAGCAGTAAATGTGCGCGTTTGCAAAGCATACCGGAACGGAAATGCTAAAAGCTAATCGCTAGTTATAGCGCTGTGCACAGGCGCGGTCGGAACCCGGCGTTTGCTATCGCAAAGCAGCGCTAACAGCGGAGCGGCTCTGATAAGAGCGCTCTCCTCGCCATGGGAACGCCGATCAAGAGAGCGGTGAGACCGTAGTTAGCCCTTGATAGAGTCGAGCGCATTATCTGAGAAATCACAGACAGAAGCTGCACCCGAACCGATGAGAGGTCAAGCTAAGATGCCAGGTTCCGCAACTCCTGAGCAGAAGCAAGTAAATCAATGGCCACAAAGAAAATCTTGTTCTCTGGATTAAGCAGGAATCGCCATGCTACATTCATGCCCACATCCTGGCCAAACCATGGGGTTTGTACTTGGCCTGTTACCTTAATTCGAGTGTAGCCTTCTTCGTCAGGCTCTGTTATACCCCGTTCAGGCAACAATCTTATGTTTTGGCAATCCTCCCGGAAAAAGCGCAATAGGGCATTATGTCCCACAACCGGGCGTTGGAACGGCGGTTGCAGGGCCCCATCTGGGGCAAAGAGTTGGATCAGCGCATCAAAGTCATTGGCATTCAGGTTATCCATGTACTGCAAAACGATCTGGCTCTCAACACCGGGAATGGCTGTAATTGGAGTGCGCTCGGCCATGGCTTTGGGAGCAACCAAGGGCTCCGCCACCGGGCTGTAGGCACCCAACTCTGATGGTTCAAAGCCCATATCCACCACTGCATTACGCAGAATTGTAATTTGTTGACCTGGATCGACAACTCGAATGGCTTGAAGGACTGCCGATGCGTTGGCTGAAAGCTTATATTCCCTAGGAATAGGGGTTACAAGACCCTCTTCCATCCATTTGCCCAATTGGAACCAGAAGCCGAGTTTGATGTTCACTGACCAGGTAGCGTAGAGACGGCAGATGGGTCGGTCTGTCCGGCTAGCTAGGTCAAACATTAATTGCGATTGCTCACTAAAACTCATCAGCCTGATCTGACTAAGGGTACTGCTGACAAATTGCATATTCACAGGCTCGGGGGTCGAGATTGACAATGTCTTCCCCATTTCCAGATAGGCAAACCAGATCAGTGCTAGTTTGTCTTCCACAATCAGCTGGTTGAAGCGGGCGAGCGTCGCAGGCACCACATCCGCAGCAAGTGTTTTGGGAAAAATATTGCGAGCAGACTCAATATCAAAGGACATCTTTGTTAGGCTCCAGGATCAGACAATTAATTTAAAGTTTACAATGCTTGGGGTTTGAGTAGTAATTGTGCAAGAAACCCCGTCTAGTCGATACTAAAAAGAGCTATTATACCTAGTAGTAGAGCTATTGTTCTTAACAACTCTCTTTCGGTTTGATTTTTTTATAAATAGTTTCTAAGAACAAATACAGGGAAATAAATTGCCGACAATATAAGAATTTTAGCTATTTGGCCTCTTCTGCAATTTGTAAATATACCAGCGCCCATTGCTATAATCATTCCGATCTTTACTTCTCCCCTACTCCCTCACTCTCCCACTCCCTCACTCCCTACTCCCCTCTCACATTCCCGCTTTGTCACATCATGCCTATACTTAAACATATCATTTAATCGAGAGTCTACCCACCAACCCAAAAAAGATTCCGCCAACTTATCTCCAGGCAAAGAAAATGCGATCGCATCAGTTAACCTAGTCTGACCATTTTCCTCGCTAAACTGATGACGATGAGTCCAGCTAGCCATTGGGCCTTCTTTCTGTTCATCAGTAAACAGACGATATTTTTCATACTCTGTATGTACGGCCACCCACTTTACAGGAATTGGACCTAGCCAGATGATAAATTCTGATATGGCCTCTATTTCCAGTCCACCTTGACGACGAATAATTTGGACTGGTTGCCAAGGTGGGGTAAGTATTTGCAAAATATCGGAACGTTCGTGGAATTTCCAAACCACCTCAACTGGAGCATCGATCAAGGTTGAATAGTGAAAGTGCAACATTTTTAAACCTTTTACTAAAATCACAATTCTGGAGTTTAGAGTAAAACTTGAACAATAATTCAATTCCTCAAAGTGATTGGAGTAGTTGAATTAAAAATTAATACATAGTCTAAACTTCAGTGATTGTAGACATTTTGACGAAATTCGTGTAATCGTTTCAGTTTCATCAGGATTTGAGGAAAGTTATAGAAACCTTTAATTCTCTCATCCTAATAAACTAGGGGACAAGTCTTAGAGGGAGGTTAGTCTAAACTCCAGTCCCTAACTACTTGGTGTTTTGACGACCTTATCCTAAACCCTATCTTGAGGTGAGTGACCACCTCAAGAAATATAACAGAAGTTAATGTTTCTAGATCACAGAGTTAGAAAGAGAAAGAAAAAAGTTTGCTGTCCGATTGTGAAAAAGGGTAAGGGAACTTTTGAAAGTCAAAATCAAGGGCGAAAATTGAGTAAATAACCCAGATTTTTCGGAAAATTTTCTCAGATTTCAGTTTCAATTCGAGTCGCAATTTGACTTCTTATTCAAGCTTTGGTCTAAACTCCAGCATTTACAAATTTACTAAATATTTAAAATTTTGATGTATTTTTCCGTTGAATTATGAAGATTCTGTAATCTCTACACTGAATATGTATAGTAATCTTTCTTAATTATGGCTGGCTGATTAATTTTCAAAGGATTTACAGATAAAGGCTTTAGCTTTTTTGGGTCGAAAAAAGTGCCAGCTTTTCAGTCAGTTTCTAAAACCTCTCTATTATCTAAGTGTTATTGATACAGCGCTTTTCCGTTGAGTAAACCACTAAACTCATTGCTAGGAGTTAGGAGTCAGGAGTTAGGAGTTAGGAGTTCAATGTGACATCCTCCCGACGTTGCGCTTATGCGAGAACGCGGGATTCCCAAACCTCACGTTAGCGTTTCGGCTGTCGCCGACATGAAAAGCGTTTCGCTGCGCGACATGAAAAGCGAGAGCTACCGTAGCAAGAGGCAGCTCCTCCGTAGGAGGCTTTGGGTTTCTGCTTCAATGCACCTACCTGCTGAGGAGGCTGAACCTCTTTCCGGTCTTGCAGTCGCTCCACAGACAAGACAGTGAGGTCTTGGGGGTCTCCCCCATGAGCGATTGGCGCTGAAACTGCTAGCCCAGCAGCCTTGTCTCTAAACTATAGCACACTACTGTAAATACCGCATGGGTTGATTGGTTTTCCCATCTCTGAGCTCCTCTAATAGCTGCCACTAGGCTCCGCCAACAGGAGAGCGCAGGTCTTCAACCAACGTTGAGATAAATTTCCTACTTGGGAAAGGTATGGATACAAGAAGGTATAGCAGAGCAGCATATGTAATTAATTTTGCCTAAGTAGTTATATATTTTATACATCTGAATTGTTTTCATCACCTAAACTCAGCTTTTTGCAGCTTTAATAAGCTATAAATCCTGATTCTAATTACTGATTTAGATACTGTTTGAAATTCTAACGTTACAAATATTGCACATTTACAATTGAGTTAGTGGCGTACAAGTAGTAATTTTCCCTCGAAAAAATCCGATAATTTGTAAATATTTTTCCTTTGATACTCATAAAATATAAAGGCTTTATTTTTCCTGTTTCCTGTTTATTGTTGGCTGCCTCCACAGTAAATCACGATTGTCAAAGGACTATCTTAAATCAAACTGGGCTATTTCCCAATAATATTATAAAGATTTGGTAAAGATTCTTCACGATCATTGCTAATTTGATGAAGATTCGGTAAAAATACTGAGGAAATGTCTCAGTAAAGCTTTTCTTAATTTATGATATTTATCAAGTTGAATCGTTTAACTTTTAACTAGAAAATCTTGATGGGTGCAAATAATATGTATCAACACATATTAATAGAAATGGCTGATTTCTGATGAAGTCAAACGTAATTACCCATTTTTTTCTTGTTAGATAAACAATGAGACGTAAATAGAAACAAACTCTAATAAATTGCAAATTACGATAGTGCATTAGTAAAGTCTGGGATAAGTAATCAAGTAGTTCCAGTTCCAAGGAGCGATGTAGCTATGCTAGGTTTCGATATGCATGAACATGGACATTATGAATCAAAATATGTATTTTTTTGCACGTCCATAACAGCAGCAGAATTTTTTGTGGCAATTCATGCACATTATCGCTATTCATCCAGAAATCCTCTGATAATAAGAATATGTTAAGAAGCCAAAAAACTCCCACACTTTACTTTATGCAAAACCCTAATTACTATGACTTCATCTAAATCCATGACTCAAAAAATGCAACTAACCCAAGTATCCTCAAAATTACAGAACTTAAGTATAACAAAATCGAATACTGCCACTGCTGCCTCTAGTTATGCTCTGACTGACTTAGGTACACTTGGCGGCAATCTGTGTGTGGCCAAAGATATCAACGACTCTGCTCAAATAGTTGGTTATTCAATTACCAGTAGCGGACAACGACGAGCTTTTGTCTGGACTCCCAACAAAGGCATGGAGTATATTGATACTCTTGGTGATACCTCTAACTGTGCCTATAGTATTAATGACTATGGTCAAATAGTTGGATATTTTGTATCCGATAGTGGTCAACGGAAAGCTTTTATTTGGGATAATACAAAAGGTTTTCAAAATATTAATACCGAAAGTGATGATTTTAGTGAGGCTTATGGTATTAATAATTTTGGTCAAGTGGTAGGTTCTGCTATCTCCGGTGATTGTCATAGAAAAGCTTTTGTTTGGGATAGCAAAAATGGTATGGAGTATATTAATAGTAGCAGTGAGATAGAAAGCATTGCATATAGTATTAACAATTGTGGTGAAGTAGCAGGCTATTCTCTTTCCTCAGATTTTATCCTCAAAGCTTTTGTCTGGAAAAGTAACAAAGGTATCCAAGAATTACCAGGTTTTTTAGGTTCAGATATTAATATATCTGGTCAAGTAGTTGGTTTTTATGCTGTACCTGAAGATAATAACCGAGCTTTTTTGTGGAATGGCAGTAACAAATTTCAAGACCTAAGTACCATTTCTGGTAATGTCAATTTACAATTTTTTGATAGTGAAGCTAATAGTATTAATAATTCTGGTCTAATAGTGGGACATTCTGACAGGATAATGGATGAAGAGCAAGAATTATGGGGAAAAAAAGCTTTTATTTGGGATAGTGTTAATAAAATGCAAGACCTAAATGATTTGATTTATCCTGCTAATAATTGGATTCTCAGAGAAGCACAAGCTATTAATAATCATGGGCAAATTGTCGGATGGGGAAACAAAGGTCAAAGTCGTCATGCTTTTTTGTTGACACCTATTTCTTGAGATAGCAAATGGTGATTGGAGAAGTTTTTTTATGTCTGGTTAAACGGTTTTGATATAAGCAGGCAAACAAAAATAATTACACCTTTTTTTTTCATTGAAACTATTTTACTAGAATAGTTACAGAGAATTAGAGTAGGTAATCAATTCTGTGTAGGTGCTTATTATGTTAGATATGTGTAATTAATTTTGTGTACCTGCTTAACAATTAAATGTTTGTAGTAGGAGCATAATATTTACTATGGGTGTATCTCACCAAGGTGTCATTTCAGTTAGCCTCCTCCGGAGGAACTGCGTTAACAGTTAGCCTCCTATCGGAGGAACTGCGTTAACAGTTAGCCTCCTATCGGAGGAACTGCGTTAACAGTTATCAGTACCTCTGCCATAAGGAGGCTTGACATAAGGAATATTCTCTTTTTTTATCCCCTATCCAAGGCGAGGCTTTAGACCACAATTTTTCGGTAATCTCCTGTAATGCCTGAAAAAATTTTGATAAATAAAATCAATCTGCCATTATCAACTTTTTCTACTTATAGAAAAAGCTCACAAGTTGCTGAGAATAGATTTAATTTTTTTCTTGTAAATCAGACAAATTTTTATAACGAAAATTACCATTGTGGGGTGCATAAACAAAGATTCAAGGGTAGGAGTGTTAAGTCATTTTTAGAAAAAGTAATAAGTGTTAGAAGATGCTGTCACTATAATTTACTTTAGGTAATATATTAGGCTTGTCGCTCCTTATTATAGATTTCAGAGTCTTGATTCATTATCTCTTCTACTAACTCAAAATCATTATTTTCAGAGTAAATAAAGTTAAGACTACAATAAATTTGTGGTTGATTAAATTCAATAACTTCCTCTTCAGTTAAATCAATTATTTTACCTTCTTTTATATTACTTTTTGGATACTCCTTTAAAGATAAAATTTTATTCATAAAAGGTATTTCAATAATTAACAATTAATAATTAATAATTACCTCTTCTTATAACGGATAGGATTGGCTAAAAGGAATTTTTTTTCTTTTCAAGGGGAGATTGGATATGGCGCACTTCGGAGTGGCTCTGCATTCAGAGGGAGACCTCGCCATCCCATCCTGACGGAATGCTCCGCTTTCCGACCGCTGTCTTGGTCGATTGGATATGGCGAGGAGACCTCGCCATCCCTCGACCGCTTTTTCTCTTGAAATAGAAGGCTTTATACCTTAAGAGTTCGGTAAGTATTTATACTATATAGCTCCGATTCATTGACCTTTCTGTGGAGCCAGATTCTCAGGAAAATATTAAGCATAAATACTCAATTAATTACTCAATTATGACCACTATGAATTGTCTCCTGTCTCCTGTCTCCTGTCTCCTGTCTCCTATCTCCTGTCTCCTATTTTTTATGCTACATTTTGTCGTGCGGAATGTAGATTATAGCAGTCGAAGCAAAGGGAGCGGACATTTCTAAATTCTCACGCCTTAGTCATAGACTATTTTTTACTTTTGCATTTTGCACTTTGGCCTTGCGCGTAGCACTATAATTTTCCTCAAACCATTGAAACAGAAATTATTTAATTTTTAAACAAAGCAGTAGCCTCAGCTAAATGCTTCTTCAAAGTTGCCCCAGGTAGAGGACCTTGAATATGATTCCAAGGCAAAACTTGTTCTAATTCCCAATCATTAAAAACATAAAAATCTAACTCTGGCAACTCCCCACGCAAGTCCTTAAAAGCCCTTTTATAACTACCCAAAGAATCCCCATAATTTCTCACCAATTCTAACAAACCAGACAACCTTCTATCCCCTCTAGAAATTAACCCTTGAATCACCGACCATTTATAACTTTCTGGGCGAAAATCTATCCCCTTTGAACGTAATTTTTTATCCAAAAACTTCAACCGTTTTTCTGACTGTGAATTTACTCCAAACCATTGAAAAGGCGTGTGAGACTTCGGCACAAAAGTGCTACAACCAAAACTTAACCTTAAACCAGGAACAGCTTTTTTCAAAGCCAACATCATCTCCACAGTCCCATCCAAATCTTCCATTTCTTCTCCAGGTAACCCCACCATTCCATAAAATTTTATAGCTTTTAAACCACCTATTTTAGCATTAACAGCAGCCTCAATAATTTCCTCATTTTCTAACTTTTTATTGATAATTCTTCGGAGGCGATCGCTCCCACTTTCCACAGCAATTGTAATTGACTTTGTATCACGATTAGCTAAAATTTTTGCCAGCTTTTCTGTCACTGTATTTGTTCTGACCGATGCAATACTCAATCGAATATCATCATATTTTGGCTGATGCAAATAATCTAATAAACTGTTAAATTCTGGATGTTGAGTTACCGAAGCGCCCAATAAACCCAAACGTTTTGTAACAGTTAATCCTCTTTCAATTGTCGGAATAAGAGACCCTTCTAAACTAGCAGTTCTAAAAGGTAAAGTCAGATAACTTGCCAAACAAAAACGACACATTTCCGGACAACTTCTCACCACTTCCACCATAAAAATATTTTCCCAAGCTGCCTTTTCAGTCACCACAGTAGAAGCAGACAAAGTATTACCTCGATAAGTTTGTTTTTGCACCACAGCAGGAACATCTTTATCTATAGGTTCAATAGACTTAATCCCACCATTACCACTTTCATAAATTACCTCATACAGACTAGGAACATAAACCCCAGGCACTTTAGCTAAATGTTTTAATTGTTCTGATTTTTCAGCACCCCTAACTTCTTTATAACCATCAATAAAATCTCCCAATAAATTTTCTCCATCTCCCAACAAAATTACATCAAAAAAATCAGCAAAAGGTTCTGGGTTTGCCGTTAAAACAGGTCCGCCACCAAATATTATCGGATAATTTTTGGCTGAACGATTTTTAGCTCTAATAGGAATTTCCAGAGACTCTAGAATACTTAAAATATTGACATAATCAAGTTCCCAGGAAAGAGAAAAACCGAATAATTCTGGTTGTTGTGGAAGGGGTTCATTAATATCAGTAAATAAGCGACTAACTTGTAGATCGGAACGCATAGCTAAAGTTGCCCAAACAATCTGATAACCAAGGCTAGTTATCCCCACACTATATTCATTAGGAAAAGCAAAAATAATTGGAATAGCATTAGATTCAGGTATGGCTGGAGTGAAGAGTAAACTTTCAGTATTAAATGGATTAACAGACATATTTAGATTCTACTTAATAGGACGTTTATAGACTTATTTATACTTTAGTTTAAACCATAAAATCGGAGAGGCTAAACTCAGTGTAGCAACATTAGTAAAAATTACTGGTATATCTTTAACAAGGCTGCCATAAATTATCCAGAGCAAAACACCAGAGCAGAAAATAGCAAACATTTCTAGGGAAATATCTTTTGTGGAGCGAGTTCGCCAAGTTTTGATAACTTGAGGTAAAAATGCAATAGTTGTTAAGCTGCCTGCGAATAGTCCTAAAATTGTGACTAAGTTCATGGTAAATAGCTATAAGTAGGTAGGTCAAATTAATTATATAGCGTTTCTCAGCCTAATGAGGTATACCTATCTTTATTTGTATTCTATTCTCTTGTCTAATGAAATTAAGGCGTGACTAACAGCAGCTTACATTCTTGATTTCAACTTGTCAACTTTAGGGTGGATAAATTTCGTTTAAAGATTAATCCACTTTTTTTGCTTACAGCAGTTTTCATTTCCTACAGTAGGAAACTTCTATAGAACTTCCTTACTGATTTTTAATGGTAGTGATTATTTAAGTGGTCACGCTGGAAATGATTATCTTGTGGCTGGAATCAACTGGAATCCTGTCGATAAACACGATACTCTTGATGGTGGTACAAGTAACAACACTCTCAAAGGTGGGGATCTTAACAATTCTCTTATATAGAATCCGGTTATACAGTATATGTTGATAATTCTATCCAGACTTTCTCACCTTCAATCTCTCAACCTCCTCTTCTCCCCACCCTCCCCACCCCCAAATATATGATAAGTATTCAACCGGATTTGATATTATTGGTGGTGATGGCAATGATTATCTCTATGGTGAATCAGATCTCGACACTCTCAAAGGTGGTAATGGCAACGATTATCTTGATGGTAGCTATGGTCGCGATCGACTCTTTAGTGGCAACGATAACGATATTCTGGTCATACGCACCAGGATATTCTCAGTGGTGGTTATGGTATCGACACTCTTATTTGATTACGATTCTAGTTTCCAATCAGGAGTTTTGTCGGTTGTGTATTTAGATGGCAATGCTGCTCTCAGGTCAAATCTAGCTACTATTCAGAATCTAGCAAGTGCATCTGCATTTAATATTAATAATGATGTTCAGCTTGTTTAGGTAATTGTCTAAACTATCAAATAAATTCAGTTAATTAGCCAAAATAGGTGATTCTTGCTTAAATCATCTGTTTTCTTGAGTTATATTAAATTCGGTAATATTTGTATAAATAAAGTAGAGAAACCGGGTTTATATGAAATCCCCATATATTGACATCTATCTCCCATAAACCTGGTTTCTTATAACACTCAACCTACTCAACAGATTTACCTAAATTCAACTGTGCCTCCAATTCCTTAATGCGTGCTTGCAATGGTGCCATCATTTCCGCCACTTCACTTTCAGAATAACGGATCGGAATATGCTGCGGACAATTTCTATCCCAAGCTTCCACAGTAATGATAAATGCACGCTCAACCTTAGCATTATATCCAGGTTCGCTCAACTTCTCCATTAACTCCTGGTCATCATAAACAACCTTTGCACGACCCCAAATTTTCAAACGACGACGGTTAGCATAATCCATCAAAAACAAGAATACCCGGTCATTCTCAGATAAATTTCCAATACTGATGTATTGACAATTACCCGCAAAATCAGCAAAACCTAGAGTCTTCTCATCCAATACTTTCAGGAAACCACGAGACCCTCCCCGAAACTGAATATACGGCCAATTATTAGAATTTACTGTTCCCAGATAAAAACTATCGCGCTGTTGTATAAACTCAGCTATTTCCGGTGAAATAGTGTCGTTAGTTGCTCCAGTCTCAGCAAACCGTTCGTACATTTGGCGCGAACCGTAACGTTCCTGCAGTTCTTTGACAGCAGGTGTAAATGCGATTTCAGCAAATTTGCGAGCCATAATTTTTTTCCTACTTATAAACTGTTTGTCAACTCATAAAAACCTCTCTCCTGGTAGGAGAGAGGCTCCAGCAACCCCCCTTCCCTAGAAGGGAAGGGGGGCAGGGGGGTTAGGTTGGGGGCGGATTCATCGGTTCCATGCAGCACTTCTCAAAAAGCTTATTGAAATATGTCAGGACTTACGCAAAATATTAAATTATAGGCTATCTGTAGGGGCGATTCGCGTTTGCGCAGCATTCTGTAGGAAATCGCCCCTACTAAATATGGTGGTTATGCTTCAACAATTAATAATTAATAATTAATAATTAACAATTACCTCTTCTTGAAAACGGATAGGATTGACTAATCATGAAAATTTTTTCTTGTTTCTCCACGGCGAGTGAGAGGCTTTAAACCTTAATTTTTCGTCCTGTATGTAACAAATTCTGAGATTGCTTTCCTAAGCGAATACTCCGCAAACCTTTCAATCAGTTTCAGTCGTAACGATAATTTCTATAAGGCAAAACAAAACACTCCTTTTAATAGATTGCTTCCTTTCACTCTGTTTTAGTCACAATGACAAAATAATAGGCTCGCTAAATACCAGTCATACCAACAAAACCAGGCAACTGCTTAATTCTTTCAATCCAAGTCCTAACATTAGGGTAAGCCTCTATAGAAATTTTACCATCCGATGCCAACGCTACATAGGGAAAACAAGCAACATCAGCAATAGTCGGGCGACCCAAGGCTAGCCAATTATTTTCTGACAAGTGTTGGTCAAGAATTTTCAGAATATCCTCTGATTTCTGAGTAGCGGTTTCAATATCAATATTTGGCATATTAAACAGATGATACCGTCTAGCGTACTCAACTCCCTGACGAATTTCACTTGTTGCTGTTGATAACCACCGCATAACTCTACTCATGGGTTCTGCATCCAATGGCAACCACTCTTCATTACCATAGCGTCGTGCTAAGTAAACTAAAATTGCTTGAGCATCCTGTAGTACAATATCTCCGTCTGTTAGCACTGGTATTTGTCCGAAGGAGTTAAGTTCCAAAAATTCGGGAGTTTTGTGTTCGCCTTTAAAAATATCGACGCGGACAAGTTCATATTCTAATCCTAAAAGGGATAGCATTAGTTGTACTTTATAAGCATTGCCAGATAGTTCGTAGTTGTATAGTTTAATCATTAGATTCTCCTGATATTTTGGATTCTGTTTTTTTGACTGATTTTGAGTTAATTTGATTGTTGATTTTTTTCAGAACAATACGATGGGAAAAATACTGCAAAATTTGACTTCAACCCCATTTTTAGACTGCTCTGTCAAGATTAAATTGAGGTATAAGTAGTCGGAAAGAATTAAAGTTAACTGTGAGGGAACAGGGAAAATTGAATCTATCAACAGGAAAGGGTTTCAGCATTCGTAATAGTTCTTAAGACATAGCTATTTATTTATGTCCGACTTCCCAAAGCATTAAATTTTCTCCCTTGTCTTCCTAATCTTCCTAGTCTTGTCTAAACCAATCAATTTATATCTGGCAAGTTTTGGCAATTTTGCACCGAACATTCGGTACAAAATAAATATACTGAACGTTCGGTAGAATGTCAAGAGAAAATCAGCAAAATTTTTTCTATGTCCAAAGAAGAAGCGATCGCCAAATTAATCCAAGTATTTCGGCAATATGGCTATGAAGGGACCACATTAACCAAGCTATCAGAAGCCACAGGATTAGGAAAAGCCAGCCTTTACCACTACTTCCCTGGTGGAAAAGCAGAAATGGCAGCAACCGTTTTAGAATATGCCAATAGCTGGTTTGAAACTACCGTCTTGAAGCCATTAAAAGCCGACACTCAACCAGAAGAACGAATTAAGGCCATGAGCCAAAAAATCAACGAATTTTACAATCAAGGCCAAGAAACCTGCCTTTGGGCTGTACTATCAGTAGGGGAAGCCCACGACTTATTCAACAATCAAATTCAGAATATTTTAATAATTTGGATAGATACTCTGACCCAGGTATTAATAGAAGCGGGAATTGAGGCACAACAAGCTCGTCAGAGGTCAGAAGATGCAATTATTCAAGTCCAGGGAGCATTAATATTAGCTAGAGTTCTAAATAATAATGCTTCATTCCAGCGAACTTTAGCACGATTACCAAAAATTTTGTTAGGCAATTAAAGCCTCGATCGACTGCCATCAAATATGTAGTAATTAGCACTTAGCTATTACCTTTCTTTTTTAATTTTACCTTACTTTCAAGGGAAGTTATATCCTAAATTCCGGACGACAAAATGTAGCATGAAAAATAGGAGACAGGAGACAGGAGACAATTATAGTGGTCAATAGGAGTAAGTAATTGAGTATTTATACTTAATATTTTCTGATATCTGACTGCTGAGAAAGGCCAATGATATCATGTCCGCTTAAATAGTTATATTTTGGTGAAAGGAAGGCAGAAGGTTTTTTGCCCATTTTGACCTTAATTTTATACACGCTCCGATGCTACCGGACATGATATGAATAGGAGCCATATAATATAAATACCTACCAAGTTACCGATTTTTATACTACTTTTAATGTTATAAATTCTTACTGACTGACTCAGTTCGACTGAGTTCCCCTCCAGGGAGGGGTTAGGGGTGGCTTAACTCCTAAAAACAGAGCCACCGTCGCAATATTTTATGAAATTGGTATAATATAATGTCAGTTTAATTAGTTATAAAAAACTTTCTTCTCTTCTTCCTTCTTCTTCCCTCCTGACTCCTTCATCCTTATTCATAAGTATTCAACCGGACATCATATAAGTTCAAAGCATCTTCCCATTTCCTATTCCCTTTCCCCTCCCCCAGAATAATTTTGTAGTCTAGTTATACCATTTCACAGAATTCAGAATTGAGAATTCAGAAGTTAGAAGTTAGATTGGATAGGCTAAAAACTTTGACAAGAGAAAGGTTTGAGGCAATGGTAGTCCTGCATGGTAATGGTGAGGATATATATTTTTTAATTTCTCCGAGACTCCCCATCTCCCCATCCCCCCATCTCCGAGACTCCCCATCTCCCTACACTCCCGGTGCTTCCTTTACCATTACGCGAGCACCACCACCGAGGCAATTATTTGACATTTAAAGTTTGAAACTATTTGTGAAATTTTTAAAGTGAATTGGTATTAAATGAAAACTACTGTATCCCTCTTTTGTCACTTTCGGGTAATAAAAGTAAAATCTGAATTCCCGAATAGTTAATTCATAAGAGATAGAGCTATTTTTTTCTCACAATAAATACAACAACTTGATTTTTGTACTACGCTCACTTATATCCCTTAACTGATAAACCTTCTAGAGAAAGGCATTTCGGAGAATGAGATAAGAGGGGTATGCGACAGATCCACCAACTGTAAACAAATTTCCATCTAACAAGTGATATAGACAAACTTTCATTTGTTTGACCAAAAAAATAAGGTCAATCGCCTCCCCTTTTAAAGGGATGAAAAAAATATTCAATTCAGTATTTCCAGCCTCTTTTAAAGATCCAGAGGTACTGATAACTGAAATAACCTAATTATCTACACCCAGATAAAATTTCTCAGCTTTCTAAATTAACTATCAGTTTGAGCAAAAGAAGAAACAAAATTAGGCAACGACATCCACAACCTTTGACTAGAATCATAACACTGCCAATTCTCGTCTCGATCCAAATAACATACTAAAACCCTGTCACTATTAGAGTGAGAAAAATGATCCGCAAAACATAAAAAAGGATAAGTCTTACGACTTAATCGTTTAGCAACAGCCAGATTTGGACATTCAATCACAAAAACAGTTTCTCCATCTAAATAAGTAAGAGAAAAAAGGCACTTGCGTAGAATAGCCCTCAGCCAACTTTCTGTATGGTCAAAATATCTATCTATAAGTTGATTTGTCAAAGCTTTTTCTAAAGAACGATCCAAAGAATCATGATTTTTTAGGTAATCCATATTCAAGTCTGACCCTCAAATTGTAATTGCTTTGTTTTATCTGTCAACATAATAAATATAAACCTTTAAATGCCAGAATCCAAACTGGCTTATTCTTACTCAATTATCACATTTTAATCATGCCTACCTATACCGGAATTTCTAGTGAAGCTTTTCGTCATCCCCTAGATCGTCAAGCTGAAGATACTTTACGCAGTGTGCCTGGATTTGACTTGGTTGCCAGTAAATTCGTAGAATTTGTTTACGAACGCCCACAATATGTTTATTTAATGGGCAATGGAATTCAAGTTGGACCTCGTCAATATGCCAGCATCTATCAGATATTTCGAGGATGTGTCAGAGACTTAGATATAGTGCCTGAACCTACCTTATTCGTTTCTCAAAATCCCCAAGTAAATAGCTATTCTCTGGGTAAAGATCAACCTTTGATTGTTTTAAATACTGGTCTTTTAGACTTATTAAATGAGGCAGAATTAAAAACTGTACTAGCTCACGAATTAGGACATATTAAGTGTGGCCATCCAATCTTAAATCAGATGGCAATTTGGGCAATGGGTGTTGCTTCAGCGATTGGAGAAGTAACTTTTGGTTTAGGTAATTTAGTCAGCAGTGGATTAATTTTTGCTTTTTACGAGTGGCGACGCAAAGCTGAATTATCTGCAGATCGGGCAGCTCTTTTAGTCATGGATGACCTAAATTTAGTCATGCAAACTATGATGAAGTTGGCTGGAGTGAGTAGTAAATATCTCAACGAATGTAGTTTACAAGAGTTTATTCGTCAGTCCGATAATTATCAAGACCTAGACCAAGATGGCCTGAATCAAGTTTATAAGTTTTTGCTTTACAATGGTGGTCAGGGTGTAATGTTAAGTCATCCTTTTCCAGTAGAACGACTGCGCTATTTGCAAAATTGGGCAAACTCTGCGGAATATCGTCAAATTTATGCTGGTAACTATAAACGTGCTACTGCGGAGGGTGCTGTTGAGGTGGAAGTAGAGTCTCCAGAGAATGAAGCAGAAGTTTTGCGCCGTGAAATTCAGGAGCTAAAACAGGAAATTAATCGGATCAAATCAAAATAAGCTCTTCTGGACTTAGTTTTTTTGTGCAGCAATTCCTATACGGATAAGGTACACACATTCATAATTTTTAGGAAACAGGCAACAGGAAACAGGGAATAGAATAGAAATTAAAGATAGGTGTACCTCATTAGTCTGAGAAATACTATATAGATCTAGGAAAATCAGGAAAAGTACCTCAGCTTATGCACCAGTTGAAGCAAAGGTTGGTACATTTATAAACTAAACGCTCAAATTCACTCAGAGATTACTTCTGACTTCTGACTTCTGACTTCTAACTTGCGGGTAGCGCTATATTACCCGACTCCTAGATTTTTTCCGGAAAGTAGCTTGGACTCAGATGTAGTTAAAAATATAACGACTGTAGAAATGTATTAATATTTTCTTTCGTAAGTAAAGATCGCTAACCTATCATTTTCTTTATTCAAACTATACAAAATAATCAGGAATTTATAACTATGTTACAAGATAAAAAAACCAATGGCTATAATAAACCACCTCTATTTTGGGGTCTCAGCAAAGCAGGAGCGATTGCTCTGACAGTAGGAGCTACAATAATGGGATTTACTAATCCTCCTAGAGATGAATATGTTAATTATGCTTCTAATAAACTGGCAATTGAGATTAGGGAATCTATTTGTAAAGAATCTAAAGTACCAGATTTCTTGAATGATTTTACAGGTGATTTAGTTAAAAGTTGTGAAAAGTTAATTAAGAGCCAAAGAACTACTATTAAAGAATTAATGGATAATGCCACCAGACGTCAGAATTTAATATTATTTAGTGTTTATACTACTGAATTTCGTGGTAATAGATATCAGACTATTGGTGCAGTAGGAAATTTTCTGACATTTCCACCACAGAAAATCGAGCAAAATTAATTACAATTTATGCTCATCCAGTAATCTTTGTAGAGGCGTTCTATTTAACGTCTCTATATTCTTTTATTCTTTTTGCAAAATATCTAGAATAGATATTATTTCTTAGATTCTAACAAGTTTCTATACAAACCTCGAAAAGGCAATTTAACTTTCTCTAAATGTTCAATATTCACTGTGTCTAATACCATCACCACGCTACTTTCATAAATTGAATAATCAATTTTACTAATAGTTTTGTAGCCTAGTTTTTCAAAAAAAGGAACTAAGTATGCTTCGGCATCTATAAAATCAAATTTGATTCCATCTAACAATAATTGTTTATAGTATGCTTGCATTATTCTCAATCCTATTAGGGTTCCTCTCAGATAACTTTTCAGCATAAATCTCCCACCAATTGATGTAGATAAGGGATGTGCATCTCCTACTGTTTCACTCATTTTATAAAGCTTTGAATAATAGTCTGAATCTAAATTTTTAGCATAATTGCATCGAGCAGTACCAACAAATTCATGATTATTAAAAGCTACAAATAAATTAGCAGATAAGTCTAATGGATCTTCTAGCTTCTTTTGTTTGTGGTTTGGTTCATAGTTTGCACAATTTTCCAACCATCCTAATTCTTCTACATAGATTTGATAGCGCAATTTGAAAATTTCTTCTCTTTCTTCAGGGGTCTGAGCTAGTCTAATTTCTAACATAGTATTTTCATGTCAGCCTAACAAAATTGAAACAATAATATGAATAGGTATTTTTTTTAATGTATAGTAAATCGTCGAAAAAACAATTCTATAAAGGATTTATAGATTATTAATTTCTCACTAAATTCCTAGCTTTTGTTGTATATAGACTGACAATTTATATTTTGTCAAAACATCCAGAGGTAAGTGAGCAGCACCTTGAATGTATCCTAGACAATTTTCAGTTTGACAAATACAACTAAATCCTTTATCCATAGACCATTCTGTTGATGGATAAAAGAATGTAAACTCCTCTCCTATTTCTATATTTCGTAAGGCTATCAACACCATATTTTCAGTATCAAAGAAAACATTAGGATTGCAACTATGATTAATATATTGCAAGCATTCTGGGTCGAGCATAATATGTTGGCGATACTGCTAACGCAACGCGGAGCGAACGCCTATTTGAACTGTTAAATAATTGGGTCGATCTAGAATTTCTTGATAACCAAAACTACTGATAACTTCTCCAGACTTAAACTCAATAGTGGTATGTAGAGATTTATTGCCAGTAGTCTGACACTCCCGAATTTCGGCAATGGAGCTAATTTTTGTTATTTTTTCACTGACCTGCATAAATTTTTATTGAGATATAAACTTCCTAAGATTATAGACGAAATCATACTATTTTTTTGTACAGAGATAAAAATACTTTATAGTCTGAGTAAAAAATTGATTCATAAATAAATTTTTCAGCTTCTTCTTTTCAAGAAGAATGAAGAAAATCTTTTCCTTTTACTCAACCCTCTTATTTTCAATAAGAGGTAATTATTAATTGTTACTCTAGAATACTACTCAATCTTTGTTCTAATATACTAACCAAACCTACTATTGACAACTTCATTTGCTTATCAGTTTGTCAATCTTTTAAAGTACAAATATTAGCTGCTGCTTTCTCGGAACCGATAATGTGGATTGGTGGCAAAATATTCAGTAGTCTTTGGCAAATATTTTATTAAATCATTAAACTAGGGTTTTTGTTGAGGAGAAGTAGCTGAAGATAACAAGAGAGATTTTCACTATATTAAACAATAACAACAGAAAATTCTCAGGGATAAATGCCTGGAAGCTGGTTATCAAAATAATTAGGTCTGAAACTCCAGCTTTTCAGGATAAATGTTTTTCGAGGGTTGCTCAAAATCCTCGTTACAAAAACAACTTCTGACTTCTAAATTCGTTACAAAACGGAGAGGGGGGGATTCGAACCCCCGTATGAGTTACCCCATAACAGCATTTCCAGTGCTGCGCCTTAAACCACTCGGCCACCTCTCCAGGAAGCAAAATTATTTAATTTTAAATTTGCTCACAATTAAAATATGTTAGCAGAACTAATCTAAATTTAGCAACCCCCTCAGACAAAAAAATTCGATCTTGGATTTTGGGCCTATATCACATAAGATTTTAAGTATAAGTCACGTTTTGGTCTAGTCATCAAAAACTAATATCTAAATCGTGAGAAATAAGCATAAAATCTAAAAATGTTATGGCCTCTTATCACCAGATTCATATACACGATCGCCAAAATAACACCAATTATACAGTCCAAGTTCCTGAAGACCGCTACATTCTCCACAGCGCTGAGAACCAAGGAGTCGAATTACCATTTTCCTGCCGTAATGGTGCTTGTACTACTTGTGCAGTTAGAGTTATATCTGGCGAAATCTATCAACCTGAAGCAATGGGGCTGTCCCTAGAATTGCAAAAACAGGGTTATGCTCTTCTGTGTGTCAGTTATGCACGTTCTGACCTATTCGTAGAAACACAGGATGAAGATGAAGTGTATGAACTCCAATTTGGCCGCTACTTTGGGAAAGGAAAGGTGCAAGTTGGACTGCCATTGGATGAAGACTAAAATAATTTATCTACTTATGGCCTGTATATTGTTGGCTAGTTGTCAAAACCTAAACCGACCCTCAGGCCAAATTACTAGGGTAGAAAGGGTGGTTAGTGGACAAACTATAGAAATAGCTGACCGTTCTGCTGCTGTACCTTTATTGAAACCCATTCGCTTGATTGGGATTCAGGCACCGGATATTAGACAAAAACCTTGGGGACAAGAAGCAAGAATTCAACTAGAAAAATTAACTTTGGGGCAAGAAGCATTATTGGAGTTTGATATCCAGGAGAAAGATAAATTCGATCGCCTACTGGCTTATGTTTGGCTCGGAGGGAAACTAATCAATGAATATATGGTAAAAGAAGGTTTTGCTCTAGCAGAGCCAGATTTTCCTAATACTAAATATATGGAACGTCTGACTAATGCTCAAGAAAGAGCTAGACTTATGGGGCTGGGTATTTGGAATCCAGATCGACCAATGCGTCAAACTCCTGCACAATTTCGTAGTCAAAATCTTAAACAATGAAAATCTTAGTCCCTTCCCTGGGATGGAAGGGTAAGGAGAATTTTTCTATCTCAGACCAGGATAGGGGTTAGGGGAGAGTCTATATTTGCTGCAACTTTTCCGCACTGAGGAAGTAGAGGCGCTACTAGAACCTATTCCGACAATAATTTTGTGGGTTGATTATTCGTTTTAAGTTTTCTATTTATCAAGTTAATTATTTTTTATGAGTATAGAGGAATTAGAACTTTTATTGGATATTGCGACTGAAGCTGCTCTTGCTGGTGGTGCTGAGTTGATGTCTTATTGGGGTAATCTCCAAGATATTCAAGAAAAAGGTAGTCCAGGAAATTTGGTAACTGAGGCTGACAAAGCAGCAGAAGAGGCGATCGTTAAAGTTTTACAGCGACATCTGCCAGACCACGGTATTCTTGCTGAGGAGTCGGGAGAGTTGGGAGATACAACAAGTAGATATTTGTGGGCAATAGACCCTTTGGATGGTACTACTAATTTTGCTCACCAATATCCTTTTTCAGCTATTTCAGTGGGATTACTAATTGATGGACTGCCACAGGTGGGAGTAGTATTTAATCCAATTTTGGATGAATTGTTTCGTGCTGCTAAAGGGTTGGGGGCAACTCGAAACCGAAAGCCAATTTCTGTTTCTCTAACTACTACGTTAGAAAAAAGTTTAGTTATTACGGGTTTTGCTTATGATCGACGGGAAACAACGGATAATAACTATAAGGAATTTTGCCAAATGTGTCATTTAAGTCAAGGAGTAAGACGTTCTGGATCTGCTGCTCTGGATTTATCTTCTATTGCCTGTGGTCGTGCAGATGGTTATTGGGAAAGGGGTTTGTCTCCTTGGGATGTGGCTGCTGGTATAGTCGTACTGGAGGAAGCAGGAGGAAAAGTTACGGCTTACAATAATGGTCCTCTCGATCTAAAGTCGGGCAGAATTTTGGCTACTAATGGCAAAATTCACGATTTGATGAGTCAAGCTTTGGTTGAAACTCCACCTCTAGCTTATTGGGATAGCACTGATAGATTAAATGGTGGTGGTGCATAGTAATTGTAGGAAGAGTGTGGTCCGTGTGGTCCTTGTGGGAAGAAATTAAAAAATATATATCTTTACCATTACTATCCAGGAGAACTGATTAAATTAGATTTTCTGAAATTTCGGTAAGTAGGAGTCTTTATTATGTTTGGATTTACAGAAGGATTGTTCAAATTTGATTTTACAGACCATCATGCAATTTTAGGGGTTTCTCTGGATGCAAAGTTTCCTGAGATTAGGAAACGGTATATGCGGGTGGCGCGTCGTTTACATCCTGATACCTGTCCTTTTGAAAATGAGACGGATAAAGAATTTGCTAATCAGTTGTTATCTAAACTGGTAAGTCCAGCTTATAATAAATTTTCTAAGGAAGGCGATCGCGCTGAACTTTTTGTTATTCTCAATAAACTAGGTAATACTGTTACTCAACAACGTAGTCAGATTGAGTTTACTACTGATACTGCTAAACAAATTGCTAAAGGGGGAGATTACCTAGAAATATATAAGGTTGCTCTACAGGAGTTGAGCGATCGCCAGTATGAATCTTTAGATAAGACTTTAGAAATTATTGGAGAAATTAGTGAGCTAAATTTAGCTTATTTACTGCGGAAAGAATCTGGAAGTGGAGTTGCTACACCGCCACTTCCACCACCAGTTAAATCTTCTGTTAATCAAGAAAAATCTACAACGGTAAAATCTAAATCTCAAAATCTTCTGGTGGAGCAAGCTTGTAGTCGGGCAGAAAGTTTGATATCTACTAAAAATTATGCTAAGGCAATTTTGGAGTTAAAAGGTGCTTTAAAAATAGAACAAAATGATAGTCGTTGTCATGCTTTATTGGGATTGTGTTACTTACAGCAAAATCAAGGCACAATGGCAAAAATTCAAGTAAAAAAAGCTTTATCTTTAAATCCTAAAGAACCGAAAGCATTAGAAGTTAAAAAGTTATTAGAACAAGCTGTAACTGGTAAGACTACTAATAAAAAGCCAGGGAAAGTTACTCCTAAAACTCAAAAGAAAGAAAATAAAACGGATAAAGGCGGTGGTTTATTCGGAGGTTTGTTTGGCGGGAATAAGAAGTAAAAAATCAGAAAGAAAGAAGGAAGAAGGAAGAAGGAAGAAGGAAGAAGGAAGAAGGAAGAAGGAAAAAATCAGAAGTAGCGAGGAAAAATAAATCCTAAAATTAGGTAAGATTAAATATTGATTTTTCATTCTAAATTTCTGTGTTAAAAAATATTTATCCTTCCATATTTTTGTTTTTTTGGTAATCAAACTGTTAAGAGCTAAATATAGCAATCCTATTTTATTCCTGTCAAAAATATTACTGCTTTTTAGGAACACTTAACTGGGAACAGGAAAAA
>NZ_JAAHGT010000519.1 GCF_010672385.1 Okeania sp. SIO2F4 | reverse complement strand
AAAACAACAAGATCGAGTTGTCAACTAAAGGTAATAAAGCTGATAACTGATAACTGATAACTGATAACTGAAATGACTTTTAATAACTCAAATATCTACCCAGAAATAATTACAGAAAATTCTCAACCAACAGAAAGTTATCGTAAACAAAGTCAACTTCATTGGAAGCGAGCTAGAGCAAGTTTACGAAAAGCTTTAAATAGATATTCTGTCGGGCAAAATGCTGTACAAAAAACAACTAACCCTGAATTATCATCTACTATCAAAACTCAATTAGACCTATTAAAATCAAATATTGATAAGCTCGACCAAGGAGTAATTCAAATAGCTGTTTTTGGTCTGGTCAGTCGTGGTAAATCAGCAGTATTAAACGCTTTATTAGGTGAAAAAATATTAGAAACAGGTCCTCTTAATGGCGTAACTCAATGGCCGCGTTCTATTAGATGGACTCCCAATATTTTTGTTAATTCCAATCGACAAGAAGTAGTCAAAGTAGACTTAATAGATACTCCAGGATTAGATGAAGTAGCAGGTCAAGTTCGTGGAGAAATGGCGAAGGAAGTTACTCGCCAAGCTGATTTAATTTTATTTGTTGTTTCTGGGGATATTACTCGGACTGAATATGATGCTTTGTCTGACTTAAGGAAGGCTAAAAAGCCGTTAATTTTAGTATTTAATAAAATTGATTTATATTCGGAGACGGAACGACGAAAAATTTATCAGAATTTACAAAAAATTGCTGTTCATCAGTCAGGAGAATTAGAGGATATTTACTATCCTTCAGAAGTAGTAATGGTAGCAGCAGAACCAACCCCTATACCTGTAAGAATTGAATGGTCTGATGGTAATGTGACTCACGAGAGGGAAACTTTGCCTCCTCAAATAGATGAGTTAAAACAAAAAATAATTACTATTTTAGAGCGGGAAGGGCGATCGCTGTTAGCTTTAAATGCCTTACTTCAAGCGAAAGAAGCTGAGGTAAGTATTGCTCATAAAACTGTTAAGATAAAACAAAATGAAGCTGATGATTTAATTTGGAATTTTGCTAAGTATAAAGCGTTAGCTGTTGCTCTTAATCCTATTTCTGTTATTGATGTAGTTGGAACTACAGTAATAGATTTAGCATTAATTCGTTCTTTGTCTCGTCTTTATAATTTGCCGATGACTAGCTATGAAGCAGGTAAACTTTGGAAAATAATTATTTTTAGTGCTGGTGGTATATTGTTGGGTGATTTGGGAAGTAGTTTATTATTAGGTTTAGGAAAGGTTGATATTACTTCTTATGCAGGAGTTGCTATTACTCAAGCTTCTATAGCTGCTTATGGAACTTATGCTATTGGTAGTGCTACTAAGGTTTATTTGGAAAAGGGTTGTACTTGGGGACTTTTGGGGCAAGATATTGTTATTCAGGATATTTTAAGTCAGGTAGAACCGGATACGATAATTTATCGTTTACAACAGGAATTATTCAAGAAATAAGGAAGAAGTAATATCAAATCCGGTTGAATACTTATTATATGGTTGCGGGAGATGGGGAGATGGGGAGGTAGGGAGGTGGGGGGATTGAATATTGTATAGATATAATTATAAACATATATTATATAAACGGATTCTATATAAGAAGTAAGAAGGAAGAATATAGTACTTTGTATGAGGCAAGGAAATATTTTTCATTGAGTGTGAGTTTTGTTAATGAGACTTTGTATATTTGTAGCGATCGCCTGAAAGAAGGAAGAAGTAAGAAGTAAGAATGAAGAAGTTATTAGCTTATATAAGGTCAGGAAAGAATTAGTAAATTTTCTGGAAAATATTTTTCATTGAGTGTCAGTTTTGTTGATGAGACTTTGTATATTTGTAGCGATCGCCTATTTGTTTTTAATCTCAAATATTTTTGGTGACTGTCAACTTGAATTTTAATTCTTGAAGCTTAATAAATAAACGGAAATAGGGTAGAGATTTTCCAGTTTGCCAATACACCTTCGGGTACTCACTTTTGCCAGAAATTCTAGAGATTAATCTCCCCAGAAACTTCTATTGTGTATATCGCAATAGAGATGAATCAGATTTTTATTTCTAATTTGCCAATATTTCCCTCACCTTCCTAGAGTCACTTTTGCCAGAAATTCACAGATTAATCTCCCCAGAAACTTTTATTGCGACATACGCAATAGAGAGGAATCAGATTTTTATTTCCAGTTTGCCAATATTTCCCTCACCTTCCTAGAGTCACTTTTGCCAGAAATTCAGACATTAATCTTCCACAGAAACTTTTATTGCGACATACGCAATAGAGATGAATCAGATTTTTATTTCTAATTTGCCAATATTTCCCTCACCTTCCCACAGTCACTTTTGCCAGAGACACTTTTGCCAGAAATTCAGACATTAATCTTCCACAGAAACTTTTATTGCGACATACGCAATAGAGAGGAATCAGATTTTTATTTCCAGTTTGCCAATATTTCCCTCACCTTCCCACAGTCACTTTTGCCAGAAATTCAGATATTAATCTTCCACAGAAACTTTTATTGCGACATACGCAATAGAGAGGAATCAGATTTTTATTTCCAGTTTGCCAATATTTCCCTCACCTTCCCACAGTCACTTTTGCCAGAAATTCAGACATTAATCTTCCACAGAAACTTTTATTGCGACATACGCAATAGAGAGGAATCAGATTTTTATTTCCAGTTTGCCAATATTTCCCTCACCTTCCTAGAGTCACTTTTGCCAGAAATTCACAGATAAATCTGAGTAGAAATTTCTATTGCGTATATCGCAATAGAGAGGAATCAGATTTTTATTTCTAATTTGCCAATATTTCCCTCAGCTTCCCACAATCACTTTTCCCAGAAATTCCCAGATAAATCTGAGTAGAAATTTCTATTGCGTATATCGCAATAGAGAGGAATCAGATTTTTATTTCTAATTTGCCAATCTTTGCCTTATCTTATTGTGAAAGTAAATTTCTAAGTAAACCACAGTAGATAGACCATAATTGGTAAAACGATAATTCCTAACCACGGAGCTTTTAGATTAGATAATTTTTCAGAATCGTCAAATTTCTGAAGGAGATTATGTATAGCAAATAAATAACTAATGGGAACTACCGAACCAGCTATAAAAATAGCATCTTTAGTTTTTCCTTCATAATTTTCAGTAGCTGTATAGACTAGAAGGATAACAAAAAAAAGACTATTAAGTATAAGATTAGTCTTAGTACCTGCAACATTACGAGACCAAGCAACAGGATTTTTAAAGAGGTTATTCTGATTAATTAGTATCTATCTTTATGAAATTTTTTCCTGCAAGTAGCTGACAAAAACTACTATTTTACTGATGATAACCATCTCTCTTCTTGCCAATCCCTTTTATAACCACCATTAGAAAAATGTACTTCTAATGGTATTTTAGTATTAGGGTCAACAAAAGAGTAATAATATTTATCTCCTCTTAGCTGAATATCATCAATTTGAACAATTTTAGATGAGCCATAAATACGAACAAGCTGACCATTTTTATATCTTCCTGGCATAACGATAACTATTTCCAGTAATTATACTAACCAGTTTATCATAATAATCAATAACCAAATATGCAAGTAATTTTTACTATAAATCATAAAATATTCAACATTTAACAATCCTTAAACCTTCTCTAAAGTGAAAAATTGTAGTTACTACTGCGATAACAAAATAAAAAATTCTAATTATCCAAAAACATAAACTCATGCTCCAAGAAATTACTCCCGGAGGAACTCCAATTAACCGCACAAACTTGGAATTAACACTCTTCTCTAATCTATCTAAATTGTTAATCTGTACTTTTTTATCAGGGAGAATCGGAAATTGGGCAGTATATAAGTAGAAACCATATACACCATCAGTTCCTACTCTTTGATTTAAAAATGAATTAGTTAGTAATTCAGCTTCATTAAATGATAACTTGTCATTCTTTGCTACCTGCTCTACCCAGATATCATATCTCACCATTGGAGTTGTGATAAAAATTATTGGAACTAAAATTATTAATAAAATCGTACTAACATAACGACCCAAATACTTAGGTAAAAAAATAGTTGCTAAACCAAAACCCATTCCAACTACAGCAAAAGCAATAATATTGAAAAGTTCAACTATTTCTATACCTCTTAAAAAATCACCAAAGACTATTAAACTGTATAAAAAATTATCAGCTAATTTTACAGATATTATTTTGGCTGAAACTATCCTACTAAAAATAAACGAAGTACAAAATATGTAAATAGATAGTTTAATCAAGAAAATAAAAAATATACTAATTTTTCGGATGAACATAGTAATTAAATAGTTACAGCAAAAAAAATTATCTATATCCTCAGATTATTGTGGGATAATACTTTCCGGAGTAAGTAACGTGGAAGTTTCGATATTTGAAGATTTAAGGTTAGGCGATCGCCACCTATAACCTATATATTTGAAAATTTCTATGAAAATGATCTTGTCTTTATTGTGAATTTTCCCAAACCATTCTGCTCCCCTTGCTCTAATTTTATGTATACCAGATATTTAGCTTACCGAATCATTAATAATTAATAATTATTAATTAAATAATTCAGCTTACTCTCCCTCCCCTTTCAAGGGAAAAAAGCGGTCGTTTGCGCAGCATTCCGTAGGATGGGATGGCGAGGTTTCCCGCTCTTGACAGAGCCGCTGCCTCTTTCAGAGGAGCTAACGCTAACGCTTTTCATGTCGCGCAGCGTTAACGAAGTTTTGCGTTAGCTAAACGCCATATCCAATCGACCAAGAGAAAAGTGCTCTTGAATTTCCTTATATTCAATTCCGTAACGGTTTTAACCTTCTTGTAATTATCAATTATCAATTATCCATTATCCATTAATGAACGCCTACCAAAACCCTAAAATATTATACCAAATATCAATAATTTTTCTATATTTTCTTGAGGGTATTTAGGGAAGTTGCATGCAAATTCCGTAGTTCGATGAGAGTAGTAAAAATATGAATAATATATAGTAAATGGTTGATAATCGTATTTAACTTTACTTAACTGTACTAATTACTTAATTATTTAAGTTTTGCATATGTATAGGATTATTTTTGGTGATTGGTATTACTTTTAAATCCACGAATAAACTATAGTTATTACAGTTAAGATTCAGACACTTAACCTTGATATAATCCTTTCAAATCATTGATTTTGCTGTCTCATTTTTATTTAAAAACACTATAATATTAACTTACCACTATTTAGGAGTTTATTTAGAAAATAAATTGAACTCCAAAACTACTGTAATACTTTAACTCTTTAAGATAAAAATAGAGCAAATATATGAGGATAAATTAATGAGTTACGAACATGAAAGAGATGTGATTTTTTGTCGATTTAGCAGTTATAGTCATCACGATTATTCACAAAACCAACACGCAAAGCAATGCGTTTATACTTAGTAGCATCGTAAGGTTTTCCAGTGTGCATAACTTGAGAATTATCCCAAAAGACAATATCCCCTGGTTGCCAAACATGACGGTAAACAGGTGTACAACTTAGAACTTTCTCAAACAAGTCTAACCAATATTGCTTCGCTAGATCGGGTTGTTCCTCCAATCCTTGAAGAATAGAAGAATCTGAACCCAAATATAAGCCTTTACGTTTAGTTATTTGATGAGTAGATATCAGAGGATGCAACTTTCGAGGAATCTCTACCGCTGGTTGTGAAGATACAGGAGAAAGATGATACATCGAAAGCTGTTCTAATTGTTGCTGAGATTCAGATTCAAAGTTATTATAAGCTTGTATCATATCTAGAAAATCAGTAGTATGGGGCTGTCCGTCAATGCCTTCTGGGGGGATAGTCAAACCATATAGCATGACAATATAAAGAGTATTCATTCCTAGCCCATCAGTTCTTGGGAGAAGGTCTTTGTCGTGATGCCATTGCCAAGCAATTTTATCTACTATATCCTGAGATAATCCTTTAGGATTCCCTAAAATATAACACCCCGAACTTTGTAAGTATGCAGGAATTTCAGGGTCTAAAGATTTTGGGCGGCGATTACCAAGGCTTGAATCTCTAAAGGTCTGTCTGGCAAATTCTGTTAACTGAGAAGCCGTCAGATTTTGGTTGCGGATGAAAATAACACCATTTTCCCAGAGATTTTGCTTTAATTCTTCTGCCTGTTTGGGAA
The DNA here is from genome assembly GCF_010672385.1 of Okeania sp. SIO2F4. GTDB lineage: Bacteria > Cyanobacteriota > Cyanobacteriia > Cyanobacteriales > Microcoleaceae > Trichodesmium. The sequence goes on along the minus strand of NZ_JAAHGT010000519.1, from coordinate 543 downwards.
TTAAATTTACAAGATTACAGCCTGGAAAAATTTCTTTACCAAGCCTAGAATTTTGATATTTTTCAACAGTGATATTTTGTCTAATAGCATTCATAATTCATACAAATTACTTTTTTCATCTCACTGTAGCACTTATTTGAATTAAATACTATTCTCAGGATATCTGACTCTAGATATGAATTTTGTCTGAACCAGACTAGATAATAAATAACTGTTTGTGTTTAATACTTAGATAGTAAGAATGTAGGCGTTGGTAAATCAAGAGATGAAACTTTAAGAGTATTCTGTTTCTGATACCTCTAAATATCTAACCAGAGTAAGTGATGGGATTAACCCTAGTAGAAAATCATCTTACCAAAACCAGGAGGTCTAAAGCCTCCCCTTTTAAGGGGATGAAAAAAATATTCGCGCCTTGTATTTCAAGCCTCCGACTAAACTCGGAGGTACTGATAACTGATAACTGATAACTGATAACTGAAATGACCAGTTTTGAATTATCAGTCCCTATTACAATAGGGCGTGAAATATTGAATTTTCTTTTTT
>NZ_JAAHGT010000518.1 GCF_010672385.1 Okeania sp. SIO2F4 | reverse complement strand
AAATCCGCGTGGATTCTTAAGGGTCACAAATTTTACGGGCTAAAGCCACGTCAAATTTTACCCTTAATGGCATAGCCAAAGATGCCTCTAGTCTGTCCGGGGTAAACCCATTCAGGTTGCTTTTGAATCCAATATTTGCAGCCCCATTACAGTCAGCATTTATCAATTTTTCTTTCTTAGTTTTGTACAAACCACGCCTTATTCGCTTGCCACTAAAATTGTATTGAGTAGGGTTATCAGCATTGTAAACAGGTATTATATCGCTGTCCAAAAAACTAGCCTTAGAAGTATAAGACTCCTCCTGTTCTTTATAGGTCAAACCATACCTATCACACATAGCTTTTAGCTTAACTCTCAAATTATTGTGAGGTATTTGTACAAACTTTTGGTTGTTTTTTTTACCTAAATTGATATCTTTTTTCATCCCTGGATTCACACCTACAACCATAGTAGATATTTGATTTTTACGACACCAGTTGATTAAATACCTAGCTGCTTTATTTAAGTAATCTCTAACTTTATTGTTCCGATTTACCGTAATGCTAATTTGTTTTTTAGTTAAGCCCTTAATACCCTGCCTATCTTTTATAGATTGCAATCTCGAATTTTCTTTGTTGTACCACTGGTTGATTGATTTAAGTTTTCTACCGTCTAAAATAAACGATGACCCAGTATTTGATACACAAGTGGCGCTTATTATTTAAACCAAGATCTATTGCTACTGCATTGTTTGATTTTACTACTGTCTGTGGTTCCTCTTCTGTAATAAATTCAACTTCAAAAAACCTAGCATCATATCTAGGAATTATTCTAACTTCCTTAAGGATTTTACCTACTAATCTTTCCGGAAATGGGATTTTCACTGCACCATATTCAGTCTGGAATTTTCTAGACATTGGGATCTTAAAATACCCATTTTTTACTTTAATTCGAGGTATTATTAAAGGAAAATAACCTTCTTTATTGAGGTATCTAGGTATTCGTATTTGTTCCCAACGATATAGACTTTCGTGAGCTTTTTGGATTAAGTTGAAAAACGACTTAAAAGACCTATCTACAACTTTTAAAGTTTGCTGTGCAATATCGGTTTGAAGTAGTTGATAATTTTCGTTATCCTTGCAGTAATGGTAGTTTGACTCGTATCTAAGATACCCACCTTCAGCGAAATAGAACTGTCTGACAGAATAAAGCCCCACATTGTACAAATTCTTGGACAATCTGCACAATTGTCTTAAGGCTTTAAACTCCTGGGTAGACAAATTTCTGATTTTGTTCTTTTGGGTTAAGTACATAAAATAGTTTTCGCTGTATAGTGTTTATATTAGCGAAATTATCTCAAACTGTCAACGTAACTACGGATTAAAACCCGCCCTTGTTGTTTCCATCCAGCCGTTAAAACTTGCACTTTTCCCACTTACCGAATTTTTACGATGATTATGGCAAGTTTTGGTCTTAACTATTGCGCAATAGTAATGAATATGTTTTCTATTTTTGATAGAACAATTGAAAGATTATTGTGTAGTGCTATATTCAAATTCGCTATGATTAAAAAATTTGCAAAACATTTAATTGATTTATGTGGGAATTATTCAGCTACGGAGTCATACATCTGTGGTTAGAAATGGCAGGGATAGAAACTATTGGGCAGAACACTATAGCTATCCTCAAATGGCAAGCAGGTCTACCCGAATTAATTTCCCCTGAAAATTCAGATGAAACATTGACTTTGAAAGTAGATGAATATTTAGAAGGTTTAAAAACAAAAGGATTACTAACTGCTGATGCTCAGGGTATCTGGATACAGTCAGAACTAATACCTCTTCATAGTCACGAAGGTACAATTCCCATTCCTGGTGCTTCTTTAACTAAAATCGCTACATCTTTAGCTGCACTGGAAACTTGGGGACCTCAACATCAATTTGAAACTTTGATTAGTACCACAGGTCCAATTACCAATGGCATTTTGCGAGGAGATTTAGTCATTAATGGTGGTAGTGACCCTTATTTTGTCTGGGAAGAAGCGATCGCCCTGGGTAATACCCTGGAAAAATTGGGAATTAATCAGGTGACTGGTAATTTGGTTATAGTAGGTAATTTTTGGATAAATAATCAGTATAACCCTGTAGTAGCTGGTCAGTTCTTGCGAGAAGGTATAAATTCAGCAACTTGGTCTAGAAATGTCAGAAGTATCTATAACCGAATGCCACCAGGAACACCGATGCCAAAAGTAGCGATCGCTGGTTCTGTTATATCTCAAAAATCTGTATCTGGGAAAATTCCGATTATTAGACACAAGTCGTTACCGCTGGTGTATATTCTCAAAACTATGAATGTGGAGAGTAAGAATAATTTAGCTGAGAGGTTGGCGAAAAATTTGGGAGGAGCAAAGGTTGTGCAACGAAAAGCTGCTTGGAGTGCTGGGGTGTCGGAGGCAGAAATACAGTTAATAAATGGTTCTGGGTTGGGAGTAGAAAATGAAATTTCCCCAAGAGCGGTAACTGCTATGTTGGTGGCTATTCAAAGGTATCTGCAAAGTTCTGAGTGGGTTATTGCGGATCTGTTTCCGGTATCTGGTTATGACACGGGAACTTTAAGGGATCAGTCACGGAATATTCCCCTGGGAGCGGTGGTGAAGACTGGTACTTTGAATGATGTGATTGCTTTAGCGGGGGTTTTTCCAACGCAGGAAGAGGGTTTGGTTTGGTTTACGATGGTTAACCGGAGTCCTTATTGGGAAGAAACACGAGCGGAGCAGGATAAATTTTTACAGGAATTAGTTAAGAGGTGGGGAGTAGTTACGTCACCTAGAGGTATTGTTCCTAAGATAAATGGCGATCGTTTGGGTTTGGGAGATAGTCGAAGAAATTATATTATTTCGGGGGATTAATTTTGAGGAAAGTTTTGAGTTAGAGAATGTTAATAGATGATATAGCTGAAGTCATAAGTTACGGCAGTTTTCAGGTCAATAAACCACATAAAAAAATGATAACTTTGTAAGGATGTTGTATACAACATCCCTACTTTGTAGTTTGCTCAAATTTGAAGTACGGAATTTTCTTTTTTTCCCCCCTTTTAAGAGGATATTTGAAACCTTATTTTTTTGTCAACTAATTTTATTCACTCCCCTACTTTTTAGATATTTTGATTAGTCCATCTATTATAGGTTGTGCGGTAAAACGGACAAAGATAGTTGCTCCTATTGATGCACTAATTAAAATAATTCCCATATTTAGTGCATCAGGATTAATTATATACATTAGTTTTTCTCCCATACAAATCAACTGATTAATTTCTGTTGAAGTACACATAGTTGATTTGTTTTGCATATTCAACTCTTGTTCTACAAATGAACTTTTGCTTTCTCGTTCGGAGATGGTGTTATTATTTGTTGTATGGCTATTTTGTTGGTTCATAATTAACTAATTTTTGGGTTTATCACAGTTTAATGATAGTCTTTACAAAGGGATATTTTGGTTGATTGAAGAAAATTTAACCCTGGGAAAACAGATATTTTGGTAGATTTAATTAAACATACTTTTTGTTACTCAAATATTGCTTAAGAATGAAAAAAAATTAGTTTTCTCAAAAATTATGGTTAGGTTTTGAAATTTTTTTCAATTTCTTGTAGTGGCTGGCGATCTGTCTTAAAATGATCGATTATGATGTATTAAGATTGAATTTTTTGAAGATTCTCTCTGAAGGCTAATACATTACATCAATATATATGAGGAAGTAAACCATGTCATTAAGTAGAGGACAGTTTGAACGTATTGAACAGGAAGAATTTACTCCTATTCCAAAAAGAATTTTAAATAGAATTTTAGATGGTAAAACAAATGAGGAAATCAGAAAAGATGAAACAGTTTGGTACGATATGGATGTCTATGAATATGATAGCCTCGAACAGATAGATAGAGAAATTAAGCAACTAGAGGTTGGAGAGGAAGAAAGTGATAATCAACTAAAAAAACTCAAAAAATTCAGACCAAATGTGAAAGATTTAGTTAGATTCCGCGAATCTTCATTTAGTCAAAGCAAATCTTTACTTAGTAAACATTTACGAGGTATATGCGATAAATTTCGAGTTGAAAGTACAAGAAATACAGAATATGATTTACGCACAGTAATGGAATATTTTGTCGAATATAAACAAGATAAGATTTCTGCTGCTGCTGCTGCAAGGTTTGAATTATTAGGTCGCATTCCCTACCCAGAAGGTTCTATTCCAATTTATTCTCTCTATTATCAAGATAGAGATGAGCCAAATAATTCTCTAGAAAAATGTTTGAGTAAGATTGAGAATGCGGGTAAAGAAGCTATATTAATTCGGATTAAAGGTCCTCATTTAATGGGTAAAACTTCTTTCAAGAATAGGTTATTAAATAATAAATTAGTTATGAATAATCAAGCAAGAGTAGTGGATATTGATTTAGCAGAACATTTTAGTATTTTCCAAAAGGAAAGATATGAAATTTACGAGTGGTTTTGTGGAGAACTTTGTCAACAGTTAGGGTTAAATGCAGAAGAGATATTTAAAGAATGGAAGCAAGGAATAAAAAGTGCTTCTGATTGTACATCATTTGTCGAAAAATACATATTGTCTGAGGTTTCCCAGCCTATTTTTTTGAGTTTTGATAATTTCCATAAAATATTTGAATATTCAAATTTTTCTGAATTTGCCAGCTTGTTGCGGAATTGGCACGATAACCAAGCGAAAAATAGTGAAGATAAGGATAGATGGAGAAATTTAGTCTTGATTTTAACTTATTCAACATCTGAATATCCAAGGTTTAATATTAATGAATCTCCCTTATTTAATTTAGGAGAAGGTTGGAATTTGGGTGATTTTAGCGATCGAGAAATCAAGGAATTATCAGATAAGCATCAATTAGGTTGGGGAGTTGAAGAAGTTGAAAAATTGATGTCTTTGGTATGAGGACATCCATACTTGGTAAGGCTAGCTTTATATCATGTTGCAGTCGAAGGAAAAACTTTAGATAATGTTTTAGCAAAAGCGACTACAAATGAGGGTATTTATAAAGATCATTTGATGCAACTTTACAACATTGTTAATGATGCTAATTTAACAGATGAATTAAGAAGAATAGTTAATAGTCAAGATTATGTTAGGTTAGGTTCGCCAATATCAAACTTTCATTTATATAGCGCAGGTTTAGTTATCCAAGATAATAACAAGGTTAAACCTCGTTGTCGTTTATATCGTGATTATTTTGCTGATGTTTTACAATAGAGAGAGGATAAAATATGCAGTGGAGAGTTTATTCCTATTTTTTACTCTTGAAAATTAACTAAGAATAGAACTCTAACAAGTCCTTATCCCGAACTCTATTTGTGAGGAGAATAAATATTTTATAGAGTTTGATTACTAAACAATTAGTTGTACTATTTTTTCACTAGCTTAATTCATTATATTGGAGATAAATAATGACAGAAAACTTTTATAAAGTTGGTGGAACTATTGATTTTGACAAGCAAGAAGTTTATGTATCTAGGAAAGCTGATGACGATTTACTTGAATCATTAAAAAAAGGTCAGTTTTCCTATGTATTTAACTCTAGGCAGATGGGAAAAAGTTCCTTAATGGTCAATATTAAAGAAAAATTCAAAGAAAACAAGGATATTATATGTATTGATTATAGTCTTCAAAATAGACCTACGGATGAATCAAATTTTTACAACACTCTTATACAAAATATCGGTGAGAAGATAGATGAAAAATTTATAGCTGTCCCTCAAGACAGAGAAATAGGATGTAATGATTTAACAGAATTTTTTCAAAAAGTTTTGTCATCTAATAAAACCATAAAAATTATAGTTTTTATTGATGAAATTGATGTGTTTTTTGATTTTCCTTGGAGAGACAACTTTTTTGGCTTGATTCGAGCCTATTCTGAATACAAAGCTCATTCTGATAAACAAGAATATAGGAGACTTACTTTTTGTTTACTAGGAGTTGCTACACCATTTGATTTAATTAAAAATAATGCTAAGAGTCCTTTTAATATTAAGTGTGAACGCATTGAATTAGAAGGTTTTAAAATTAATGAATGTTCTAATTTGGTAGCAGGATTAAAAAATGTTACTGCTAAACCAGAGCTAGTAATGAAATGGATTATTGGTTGGACTGGCGGACAGCCTTTTTTAACACAAAAAGTATGTCAGTTAGTAGCAACATCTGGTTTTAATTTTTCTGTAGAAGAAAAAGACAAAGACAAACTTAAAAGTTTAGTAGAAAAAAAAATAATTGAAAATGGATTGAGTGAAGAAAAAGACGACCCTATACACTTAAGAACTATTAGAAAAAGTCTTATAGAAGATGAGCAAGTACATCTTTTATTAAATCTATATCAAAGGATATTAAAAGAAGGAAAGATTAAGTCAAAAGAAGATTATGTTTACCAAAAATTGAGATTGTCAGGATTGGTTGTGAAAAAAGATGGGCGTTTAGAAGTATTTAATGAAATCTATAAGAGGATATTTAATCAGGACTGGATAGAAGAGGAGCTAAACAATATAATACCCATTGAATATAAAGAAAAAAAAGCTGCTTGGGAAGCTTCAGCAACAATAAGAGAATACAGAGATTCTTGGTTGTTGTACGGTTATGAGTTAAAAAAAGCTATCGACCAAAAATACGATACTTTTCCAGGAGAACATTACGATTTTATTGATAAAAGCAGAAAACAGCAAGAACAAGATATAGGAGA
>NZ_JAAHGT010000517.1 GCF_010672385.1 Okeania sp. SIO2F4 | reverse complement strand
AAATATAGACTATCCTAGACAAATATACACAAAATGTCTAGGATATGAAACAATCACGAATTTGCGGAAAGATTAGGAGTTAGTGTAAAAACTTTACAGCGTTGGGATAATTCTGGAAAGTTAAAAGGCAAGCGCGTATAGGTCAAATCACCGCTACTATACCGAAGAGGATAGGGAATGCTGACCAAGAGACAGGAAGTAAACATTAAAATGTCACGCTATATGACGTTTTATATCGGTTTTATGAAGCAGTTTGACAATCCTAGTTGAGAACGGTCAGTAACCAAATTTAGTCCCCAGGGCAAACGCACTAAACCTCTCCCCATTCTCAATAAGCGCTTGATTTTTATTGAAGTATCATTCAGTTCCCGTCCGCAAGTCCCTTTCTAAATATAGCTTTCAATTAGCTTGTTACCCCGTGTTCTCGTGAGCTAAACTCCAGATTCCTCAATCTAATCTTGCAGAACGACTCCTCCGTATCCCTCAACCTCGGTCATGGGTAAATCAGCAGATTCTATGTTAAAAAATGCACCTCCTAATCCTTCCTGGTCATTTGAGTTCTCACTCTCGTTGGGAAAGAAAGCTCCCCCATTCATTTCCAAATCACGATCGACTTTAGGGTCAGCTTTGGCACCATTCCCAGTTCCAATACCGCCACCCCCTTCGAGGGGGGTTTGATAAAAATCAACCACATCGTTCACGGTTTCTTGCCCGAAAATCCCCCCAAATGCCTCCTGCTCAAGCGGTGAATATGAAATCTCCCCACCTCCGAGACTGATATCAGAGAAATCGGTAGCATCATCTTCAGGATTAGTGATTTCAAAATCAATTAATCGCAGTCCCTGTTCGTCTAGCTCTTGCCATTTGGCTCGGAGGCTCTCAAACGTAACATTAGCCCAAAGATAATGGCTATCATTCCCCGGTAAGAACACACCCGAATAACGGATTGAATTACCTACTTGATGCATATTCAAATCAACCAATCGTAATCCTTGATTGCTCCACTCCCGCCATTTAGAGACAAAGCTAGACCAGGTTGTGTTCGCCCAAAGTCCATAACCACCACGACCTGGTAGGAACACACCTGAGTAGCGAGTTTTGTTTCCAACACGATGAACGTGAATATCCACCAGTCTCAGTCCTTGACGGCTCAACTCCTCCCACTTTGCTTTGAAGCTATCCCAGGTCACATTAGCCCACAAACCATAAGCTCCAGAGCCAGGGAGAAACACACCAGAGTAGCGATTCTTGTTACCAACACGATGAACATGAATATCTACCAATCTCAGCCCCTGATTACTCCACTCTTCCCACTTTGCTTTGAAGCTATCCCAGGTCACATTAGCCCACAAACCATAAGCTCCAGAGCCAGGCAGAAATACACCGGAATAAAGGGTTTTACTCCCACGCCGTCTGACATGGATATCGTGAAGTCGCAACCCCTGAGCATTCCACTCTTGCCACTTATCCCGGAAACTCTGCCAAGAAGCGTTTATCCACACAGCATAGCGTCCCGTGCCGGAGCGCCACACTCCAGCATAACCTCGTGGTATTGTGTTCAACAGAGATTTATATGCGTTTATGCGTCCTTTTCCTAGCTTACCTGCATAGGTGGGATTGAGACTGTCGATATTATCGCAGTTATCCTCAATAGTCTTACGAACCTGCGCATTGGTCAGTGATGGGTTGACCGACCAGATTAGAGCTGCTAAACCAGCCACATGAGGTGCAGCCATTGAGGTCCCGTTTTTGTATCCGTAGTTCCCACCACCAATACTTGAACGGATGTTGACACCAGGTGCTGACACATCTACATTGTTGCCGTAGTTGGAAAATGATGCTTTTTTGTCACGCTGATCGGTAGCCGCAACTGCAATTACTTGCGGGTAAACCCCTGGATATTCGGGTGTGAAGTCTGTGTTTCTTTTGTCATTGCCGGCAGCAAAGACAACGACCACATTCTTATTTACCGCATTGACGATCGAGTTCCTTACCCCAGCGTGGTTACCGCTCATCTTCCAACTACAGTTAATTACATAGCGACGATCTGGGTAAGTCGCAGCCTGGTTAGCAACATAGTTAATTGCATCGGCGCGGTTTGCGTTCATGCCGCTAGTCAGGTTGACACGCAGGGGCATAATCTGACACCCCGGTGCAACACCGATAACGCCGATGTTATTGTCAACTGCAGCCACAGTTCCTGCTACATGGGTTCCATGGGTGCTACTACCTTCATCTTCTGGTACTTTGTCATTGGCAGCAAAGTCCCAGTCCTCGACCCCTCGAGGCAGAATATTGAATTTTAGATCTGGATGATCTAAATCTGCTCCCGTGTCTATCACAGCAATGATAACAGATGATTTGCCACGTGTGATATCCCACGCAGGGACAATCTTGATGTCAGCACCAGCGGTTCCAGTCTTACCATTCACTGTTTGGCCTGTATTCCGTAGTCCCCAAAGTGTATTAAAGTATGGATCGTTCGGTTCATACAGGCCATCATTAAGACCAAATTCACTGGGTTCAGCAAAGGCGACAGCACTATACGCAGACATCTGCCGGATTGCCGTGAAGAGAGCCACACCCTCTGGCACGGAGACGGTGTAATAGCCCTCTGTTCGCTGCTTGTAGACAACTGTGCTGCCCACTTCCTCAATTATCTTTTCAGCATCTCTTGCACTAACACCTTCATTAAACTGCACGGTGTACTCATTAGGTAAGAAGTAGCGGTTCAGACCATCACCATCAACCATTACAGGAATTGAGTTAGCAATCTGCGGATCTGCCACAAGTGCATCAGTCATGCTCTGTTGTTCATCCTTGGAAACCTGTAGCACCGCAAAACGCCGTTGAGTATTGATGCCGACTAATTTCCCGGAGGCATCAGCCGTTTCTAGATCGACCATTGATTTGTCGGCGATCAAAGCCACTACTTCATCTGTCTTGGGTGTAAATTTGAGTTCGGTGCCACTTGATTTGTCGGTATAAAAGAAATCTGCCTCCTGTGAGTGCATACTTTTACTCATTTGAATAACTCCCTTTTTAATACATTAATGTGAAGGAACTGGTTATCAATCTGGAACAATACTGTTCTGGCAAGTAAGAACTTAGTGTCCATTTAACTAATTTTCTCAACTTGTTCGTTTTCCAGACTAGGTTGAGGCATTTAAGTGTTTCATGCTTCAACTCTCTTGTTACTATTAACGGTTTCCCCGCAGAAAATATTCCAAAATTTCTCAAAAATATTTTTCTCAAAAGGTCTAGATATGGTTAAAGGTATTGCTAAACAAAAGTTGTAGCGTTTTTATTGTCTGGGATATTAATGCGAATAGCATTTGGTATCTGATTCAATACTCAAGTATATGTATAGTGTGATAAATTTCTGGTTGTCCCAGATTTATAGTAAAGAATTTTGGACTGACAAGTCAAAGTTACTTGTTTATAACTCCCACCTTTGAGGCATTAATGCCAATTGCTTTACTGTCTGATTCAACACTCAAATATATCTATAGTCTGATAAATTTCTAGTTATCCCAAATTTTAGACTCAAGAATTTTGGATTAAAGCGATCGTGCCTCCCACCGCTACCACGATAGAACTCCATTCTGCTTATTTTGCCTCTGGAATTTAAGGAAGTTAGACTACACTGAAACTTACTGCATAACTCTGAAATTCTAGGAAATATTATCTATTTTAACTGAGAGATTAGTCTAAGTTGCATCTGTGTCTGATTCCTTCAAGTCATTCATTACAACCGTAATATTTCTGAGATTAAGCATCTCACAATGAATGATTAATTTCCCCAAAACTATCAGGTCAGTGTCTATAAGTTTAAAGACTAGGATCGATATTTTATGTTTTTTAACAAACTTGTAAAGACTCAACATCAAACAATATTTAACAGAGAAATTGAGTATTGGAATCAATTGATTAATTGTTCCGAGCATAGAAAAATTCTGGAAAATATTGCCCGCAAACGTACCTATAACAGCAGTATTTCTTGGGAAGATGCTCTACAGATAGCTTACTTGAAAATTGTAGAAGCAATTCAAGCAGGAAAATTTTCTGGTGATACAATTAAGGATTTTTATTGTTGGTCAGCTAAAGTAGCAAAAAATTCGATAATTGACTGTATTTACCAAGAAAAAAATCGATATTGCATGAGTTTAGATCGATATGTATCTGAGACAGATGTACCTCTACTAGAAACTTTATCAAACAAATCAAATTTATGGGAAAATTTGGAGATAGAAGATTTAGCCCTCAAAGCAGCTCATATTATCGAAAATCTCGACCAATGTTACCCCAAACGAAAGTACAAGGATCTTTGGTTAGGAAGACTTCAGGGTAAAACTCAAACACAACTTGCTCAAGAAATGGGATTAAGGCAAAGTACCATTTCTAAGCGCTGGAAAGAGCTAGAAAGTCGTTTACTTGAAGAGATGGGATTCTAAAAATTAGTAGGGCGTTATCATTATTCCTATTCTTAACCAAATTTTTGGGTTAATTTGTGTTAATTAGGGCTTGTAACTGTTGGCTAAAATCTGGTATTATCTCTTAAAATCTGGGATTATCTGTTTATGCTACTTGGATTCATGCGCTGAATTACACCCCACAAACCAGCAAAAAACGCTGCTGGCTAAACACGCGCTTTGTAGTTTGCTGGCGCATAGCTTTCCTGCGGAATGCTACGCAAACGCTAACGTCACGCTTGGAATTGGGGATTATGGTTAACTAGAAATATCCGCATAGCAAATTCCCATAATCCTGAGAGTAAACTTAAATTTCCCACATCTATTGACCTGCATAAACTTTTAGTAGCAATGGTTAAACCTAAAAACTTTTGGTACTATGAAGTGTCTAAAACAGCACCTCAATATGCTTTGAGATATTTATCTCTAGCTTGGAAACGTTGTTTTAATAAAGTATCAGGACAACCTAAATTCAAGAAAAAAGGTAGAATAGTAATGAATAATGAACAATGAACAATTAATAATGAAAGAAAACTAACTGGACAGTAAAAAGTTTTTTTCTTAATAAAACAGTTGGTTTCATGTGACAAAATGCTCCAGTTCCGACTGTCTCGTGAATGGCGATCAAGCATTTAACAATTTTGTTAAAAGAAAACTAATTATTAATTATTAATTATTAATTATTAATTATTTAGATGGTTCAATATCAGTAAGTTTTAATCATATAAAACTGCCCCGAATTGGATGGATGAAAACTTATGAAATACTGCCAGATAATGTAACTCCGTGTGGCTGTAACTATAACTAAGGCATCTGATAGATGGTTTGTCAGTTTCAAAGTAGATAGAGTTTGTCAAATAACTGAAAAATCAATAGATGTAGTTGGTGTAGATTTAGGAATTAAAACTTTGGCAACATTGTCAACAGGGGAAGTTTTTGTTGGTGCTAAGTCTTACCGAAAGTTGGAATCTAAACTATCACGACTACAATACCGCTCGCAGGCATAAAACCAAGTTTTCGCTCTAACTGGAAAAAGGCGCAACTCAGAATAGCTCAGTTACACACAAAGGTAGCTGACATCAGAAAAGATACATTGCATAAAATGACTACTTCAGCCGGCTAAAAACCACAGCCAGATAGTAATAGAAGTATGACAATGTATCAGGCATGATGGCAAATCACAGCTACGTTGCATGCAACGTAGCTAAGGCTGTTGCCGACATGGGTTTTTATGAGTTTCGTAGACAGTTAGAGTACAAATGTAAGTTATATGATTCTGAAGCTCATAATTGTTGATAGATGGTTTCCTAGTTCTAAAACTTGCTCTCAGTGTGGTCATGTGAAGCAGTCTCTGTCCTTATCAGAGCATACTTTTAACTGTGAACACTGTGGTTTCAGTTGCGATTTCTCCGCAACGAACCGCGCGATCGAGATTTGAATGCTAGCTTAAATCGAGCTTAGGCAGTCAGTGAGAGCTACGCTCCGCCTTCGGCGAACGACCGTGACAGCCAGAGGAGCTGGATAACGCCGACGTTGCCAGTGGAATAGGGAATAGAACAGATTGTAAGCACGAAAATCATAGATTTATATAGATAATCATAGGTTTCTAAGAACGGACAAAAACAGTTGACATTAGATATAATAAAAAAAGCGACCTTTTGTTTCAAATATGCGATCGCCCTACACAAAAATATCAATTAATAATTTTTTGAGGAATACAATTAACTGGAAACTAATGCCTCAAATCGTGCATCAGAACGAATATTTTGACAATCTGGGTCTTCTTGTACCCAATATTTTACTTCTGGTTCTAAATTGATAGCTTGTTCTAAATTTTCCAGAGCCTGGTCAATTTTATCTTGTATAGCATAACCGCAAACCTTATTGTATACAAGCCAGCCATCATCTGGTATACATTCTATAGCTTTGTTAAAGCAAATCATCCCTTCATCATGTTTCTCAAGACTTATTAAAGCCCATCCTTTATCTTCCCAAACAGCTGCTAAATCATCTCTACCTCTCAAAGCTTTACCTTCTTCTTCGGAGCGATCGTACCATTCAACAGCTCGATCGTGACATTCGATAGCTTCTTCATATCTTTCTAAAGCACTGAGAGTTAATCCTTTGTTTCTCCACCCAGTATAAGTATCAAAAGAATCCTCTGGTTGTTGCAATGCCTGCTCATACATCGCCAGAGCTTCTTCATATCTTTCTAAACCTAAAAGAGCACTACCTCTAGTATTAACAGGGACAAATTGATT
>NZ_JAAHGT010000516.1 GCF_010672385.1 Okeania sp. SIO2F4 | reverse complement strand
CTTTTTAAAGACCTAAAAAGGCACTTACCTTTATCTGGAAATGCTTTTAGATAGTTTCAGCAAGCCCTAATTATTAATGATTGGGTAAATGTTTGCTACAAATATTTGGACAGTTTCTAGTAGTCAATAGTCAGTAGTCAGCTAGAAATAGCTCTCTTATTATCATTTTTTACCCTGAAACAATTCTATTTGAGTAGGGTATTTTCAGCTTTCAATCATTTTATTTGACCAAATTATTCAAGACACACTCTTTTTTCAAAATGGTATAATAGCGAATATTTCACCCGAAAAATTTATGAGTTATTGCTATAATCCTACCTGCCAAAAACCACAAAATCCAGACAAAAATAAATTTTGCCAAAGTTGTGGAACAAAACTCATCCTCAGAGAACATTACCGCCTCCTAAAACCAATTGGAATTGGCACATTTAGTAGAACATTCTTAGTAGTTGATGAAGATATTCCCTCAAAACCAATCTCTGTAATTAAACAATTTTTACCCATAGCTACTTCCGGCAAAAATGCAGCACAAAATCTCAATGAAATAGAAAAAGCATCAACATCATTTCAGAGAGAAGCATTACAATTAGACAAACTCGGAAAACACCCCCAAATTCCCAGTTTATTAGCGTATTTTGTTGTCTCATCCTATCAATACTTAGTTCAAGAATATATAGAAGGAAAAAATTTAGCTCAAGAGTTAAAAGAACAGGGAACATTTGACGAACAAAAAATTAGAAAATTTCTCATAGAAATACTGCTAGTCTTGCAGTTTATACACAAAAATCAAGTCATTCATCGCGATATTAAACCAGAAAATATTATTCGTCGTGGTACTGATGAAAGTGGGTATGACTGGGGGGAAAATTTATGTTTAGTCGGTTTTGGTGCTGCCAAAGCTATTTCTACTCATGCCAATGTTAAAACAGCTACTGTCATTGGTTCCCCAGAATATACAGCTCCAGAACAATTAATAGGTCAACCCGTATTTGCTAGCGATATCTATAGTTTGGGTGTTGTTTGTATTCAGTTAATGACTCAACTAAACCCTTTCGACCTGCGTCACGGTGAAGAGTGGTTATGGCAACAACATTTACCTAGACCTGTGAGTGCATCCTTGAGTAATATCATTAATAAAATGCTTCAGGTTTCCTTATCGCAACGTTATCCTTCAGTAGAAGAAGTTTTGCAAGATTTAATGCAAACAGTCGGAAGTTCTTGGGAAGCATTGGAAAGTTTAGAAAGTCATGGTGACAAAGTGAGAACTGTAGCGTTTGGTATTGATGGTCAGACTGTGGTAAGTGGAGGTGAAGATAATAGTATTAAAGTCTGGACTCTGGGAACCGGGAGCGCTCCTCAGACTTTAGGAGGTTGGATGTTTAGTCATTCCGGATGGGTGCAGGCGATCGTTTTTAGTCCGGACGGTCAAACTTTGGTGAGTGGAAGTAATGACAGTACGGTAAAGATTTGGAACTTGGGTACAGGAAAGTTGGTGCGGACTTTGGGGAATTGGTTTGGTCAAGACTGGGGTGCCGTACAGGCGATCGCTATTAGTCAAGACGGTCAAATATTGGCAAGCAGTCATGGTGACAAGACGGTAAAGGTTTGGTATCTCGGTAGTGGGAAAATGCGAGGATTTTTGAAAGGTCACACTGCATGGGTAGAGTCGGTTGCTATTAGTCCGGATGGAAAAGTGTTAGCAAGTGGGAGTGGGGATAAGACGATCAAGTTATGGAATGTGGATACAGGGAAATTGTTGTTGACCTTGACTGGTCATAGTGATGTAGTTCGGAGTGTGGCCATCGCTCCGGACGGTCAGATATTAGCGAGTGGTAGTAGTGACAATACTGTGAGGTTGTGGCACTTAGCAACAGGAGATTTATTAGGAGTATTGCAGCATCCCGATGGAGTCAATAGCGTGGCGATGAGTCCGGATGGTTTGATGTTGGCGAGTGGGTGTCGGAATGGGAATTTGTATTTATGGAATCCTTATACAATGGAGGAAGTAGGAGTATTGAGTCAACAAGCAGTAGTGAATGCGGTAACATTTAGTGTAGATGGTCAGATGTTGGTGGCAGGTTGTGGGGATGGGACTGTGGGTGTGTGGCGAAGGGTGAGTTAATTAATAATTGATAATTGATAATGAAAACTATATAAAAATTTTTCTTAGGGGTTGCAAGTTTGAGAAGGGTGTGTTATTGTAATAAAACATTTGGACGTATAGCTCAGTTGGTTAGAGCGCCACGTTGACATCGTGGAGGTCACAGATTCGAGTTCTGTTACGTCCATTACTTTCTACTTTTGCTAATTAAGTTGTGTAACTCCTAATAATAATTTAAGCTTTCACAATATTTCTTCAAAAAAAGTTACTTATTTATATCTGACTATATTGTAGTCTAAAAGAATTAGTCGAATACCGAAAAAAATATCGGTAGATGACCTAATGCTCTTCTAGCTTAAACCATACAATACAAGAAAACTAATTATGCCTTCTCTTAATCAATTTGCTTATGTCGCCGGGACAAATAACTACAAATTCGGACATAACTCAATTCCAAATATTCCAATTACCAATGCTCCAAATGACACCAATTTTGAGCGTTGGGCAATGCTTCAAGATGGTTCAGCTTACCGTCTGTATTTTTTCAAAGGAAGCACCAATAACATAATTTATCAATTTGCTTTCAATGGTTCATCCTATGAATTTGGACATAACTCAATTCCGGAATTGACCTTAATTGATGCACCGGAAGATGCTGATGCCAGCAGTTTGGCCATGTTGTATGACGGTAGTGACTACAGACTATACCTTCGCCAACTTGGTGAATCAAATCAACTTTATCAGTTTGCCTGGGTTGCGGGTAGCAGTACCTATAAATGGGGACACAATTCCATTCCCAAAATTCCCGTAACAGGGTTTCCCGATAACGCAGATCGGAACCGATGGGCAATGCTACATGATGGAAGTGCTTACCGATACTATGTGATGGAACTAGGAAACAACAACAAACTATTACAGGGTTCGTTCAATGGCGCTACCAATTCCTATGAATACGCATTTAACTCTATTCCAGAACTAAATTTAGTTGATACCCCTTCTGATAGCGATCTAAGTCAAGCGGGGATGCTACATGATGGTCGCGACTATCGTTTCTACTTTTTCAAAAAGTAGATTCGTTTCCTGAGACTTGATGGGAGTAGGGGGCTGGGGAGAGCATCGAAAACCCCTTTCCCTAGTTCTTTGTTAGTATTCAAGTGACATCAGAGTCCTAAATGTAGGTGTTATATCATGTCCGGTTGAACAGTTATAAATAAACTACTCAGAATTCAGCAATTCTGCAATTCAGAATTCAGGAGGGAAGAAAGAAGAAAAGAAGGAGAAAGTTTTTTTTATCACGCTCTTATCCGGACATTATATTAGATAGGGAATAGGAATGAGGATGCAGTGCGAAACATATTAAACATCTCCAATAATAAAAAAGAAAATCAATTATTTCTGTGGCATAATTGATGATTTCTCCCTGTTCCTTGCTCCCTGCTCCCTAATCCCTCTTTTCTAGAGATGTCTATTAAATAAAGTATTAACTGAGGTGAGTCTCATCTTGTCTGCTTGTGGAGGCTTAGACATTGGCAGTCTATGAAGCAAGAAATTTCAGAAACTTGGGTGCAATTATCTTTACTTTGTGAGCTTCTCGTTATAATTTCGATTTAACAGGAGATAACTTCACTGATAATTTCATACGCCACTTACTCACAATATTTTTTAAATTTATTGGCAACCAATCATCATATTGAGAATACACAGGTAATCTTTGAATTAACTGCCATCCTCCAGACTCCAAAACTTTTTTTAAACCTTGATAGTGAGGGTGAGGATAATTAGGATTAACTTCATCTAATGGTCCTATACCTCCTAAGTCTCGCGCACCATTTTCCAAACAAGCTAATAATATTTCCGGTTTTGTAACTAAATTAGGAGGAATTTGTAGGGCAATACTTGAGGATAAAATTTGACTGGCGATCGCTACAACTTCTGGCAATAAATTAATATCAAATCCTTCACTATTCCATATTTCTTGATTACCAGGACTGTAGGGTTGTAGAATAACTTCTTGAATATGACCCCATTTTTTATGCACATCAGCGATCGCTTCTAAAGTTTCTTTCGAGTCAGTTACAGTCTCTCCAATTCCTAACAATAAACCAGTAGTAAAAGGAATTCTTAATTCCCCAGCCCATTCTAATTGTTGTAACCGTAAATGTGGCATCTTACTCGGAGCATTTCTATGGACTGTTTCTAGTAATTTAGGTGTTATTTGCTCCAACATTAATCCCATTGACACATTTACCTGTTTCAACTCTTTCATTTCGGTCTTACTAAGTGGTCCGACATTAGTGTGGGGTAAAAATCCTAAAGATAGAGCTAGTTTACATAAGTCATAGATTAGTTGAAACCAAGCTTGTCTGTATTGGCTGTTCGGATGTACTTCACCGCTTAAAATCAAAATTTCAATTATACCTTGATTCTTGAGAGATAATAATTTTTTTTCTGCTTCTGATAGACTTAGCCAAGAATTTGCCCCTGGTTCTGAGCGAAAATTACAATAGCTACAACGATTAAAACATTCATAAGTAGGAACTATTGTATAAGCTGGACTATAAGTAATAATTCTAGACATTAGGTCAACCATTAAATTCAGTTAGTTACAGAATTTTTCTTGAGTCAGCTATATTATTTCAGTCTTCCTATTCTTTATTACCTATGGTTTCAGCCCCATCTGTTATATAGAACTCCTGAAAAACTTGTGGGGAAGAGGGGACAAAGGAGAAAGAATCATAGTAGCTAAGTAAAACTACTTAAATTATTCAAAAAATGTACTTTAGTATATACATTTTTTTCTCCCTAAAAATCAGGATTACTATCATCCCATAACTTATCTATTTTATCAAGTTTAATCTAAAGCTAAAGATGTAGGTAATGGATAGAGCTTCAGTCAGAGGTACTAATAATTTAATTGATAACTGAAATGACCAGTTTTTTTGTGATAGATGACGATGTGTCTTACCTCTATGCACTCTTTGTTCATGCTCTTTGTCCAAATATTATAAAATTACTATGCGTGTAGAAAATTGTTGTCAAGCTCTACTTGCTGATCTATTGCCGACTATCGATCCGCAACGTTCCGGAAAGTGTTTAGACGTCGGTGTAGGGACTTTTGCTTTCTATTGCCAATTATTTGCAGAGTTGGGCTTTGAGACTATTGCTGTTGAACCATTACCTGTGAAAAAGTTAAAACACTTAACTAACCATTCCCAACTCAAACTCTTACCAATCTGTCTATCCAATCGGGACGGGGAACAAACCCTCTATCTAGGAAAGTTTGCAGGTTTATTTAATAGTAACTTTAGTTCCCTTTCTGCCCAATGGTTTGGGTCTTCTAGCAATCAACGTACAGTGCCAACTCTCACCCTTCAGACATTAATCAAACAAGAAGCGATTACCGCTATTACCTGTTTAAAACTAGATATTGAAGGCTGGGAATGGCAGGTATTACAACAATTCAGTGACCTATCTCCAGACTTACTACCCAAGGTCGTAATGTTTGAGTACGGTGGCGGGGTAAATAGGAGCCAAAAGCAAAAGGGTTGGTCTCCAGAATTTTTTAATCAAACCTTGCAATCTTTGGAGCTTCTCAAAACTTGCGGTTATACCCATAGCCTAATCCTAGATTTTGCCCCCAACACCAAAGAATTACATTTTGATCTTAGTGTTCTTCCATCCCAGAAACTTGAAAGTCTTTTTACCCAAGAGTGTGTTTACGGTAATATTATTAGTTTTCTTGATTATTGCCCTCACCCAAAAGAAGTTGCTGAAATATGTACTCCATATTATCGTCTCACATTTATAGAAAGGTTAATCAATGGGCTAGTTTCCCGTTAATTTTTTCAGGACTTACGCAAAGCAACGTATTTTCGTCATTGCGACCGACAGGGAAGCAATCTCAAGTCCTAGTTTTTCGTACCTCATGCGTAAGTCCTATTTTTTTAAGTTTGCTGGTTTATCTCTAGGTAAGAAGTGTGAGGAATAAGAAACTCCCCAAAAGTTTTCAATACTTCCCCATATCCCCAAAATTCTCTATATAGCCATCCTCAATAGGTTGTAACAATTCAAAAACTATAAATAAACTGCGAAATTCTCACCTATTCCCGATTCCCTAAAGCAACTAAATTTTTCAGACGAATCAAATAGGATTGCTATATATTCTTTAACTTAACAATACTTTGAAACAGCCATGAACCATAAGCGGGCTACTTTTTAATCAAGCAATTAATTATAAATAGTATTATTTCGATTAATATAAGTCCTACTTATTAATTAGATTTAATACATTACGACACAAACCCCTTTACAAACCGAAATAAACTCGCTAAAGTATTAATAACGGTCAAGGAAAGAAAGCCAAGACCGCCGTACCTCGAAAATTTCATACATACAGCAATCATACATAACTATGACTACAACCTTACAACAGCGCGAAAGCGCTAACGTATGGGAGCGGTTCTGTAGCTGGGTAACTAGCACAGACAACCGTATTTACATCGGCTGGTTCGGTGTATTAATGATCCCTACTCTTTTAACAGCTACTATCTGCTACATCATCGCTTTCGTAGCAGCTCCTCCTGTAGACATCGATGGTATCCGCGAACCCGTAGCTGGTTCCCTACTCTACGGA
>NZ_JAAHGT010000515.1 GCF_010672385.1 Okeania sp. SIO2F4 | reverse complement strand
TCTATTAAGTCTATTCTTAATATTATCTAATCCAAGTCTTTGACTCAACTATTGTGTATTTGCATTAGAACTGTATTTTAAAATTTCTTTGACAATTTTTCTAATTGAAATATTGTCATTTTTAATTTGATCCTGCACTGATTTCAGCCAATTTGGATGTGCATTTCCATCGGTATTTTCTACATAGAATTTATCCAATTCTGATAGTTCAATTTCTTCATTGGGATTGACTAAATCTACAGCGACTTATTCCGCATATTCAATAGTTAAAATGATTTTCACTGTACTTGCCAAATGCATCATTCTATTTGAGTTTAAATCAGGAAGTATTGTATTATTTCTCACAAGTTTGATTGAATACCTATCAGGATTGTCTTGGAGAAAATTTCCAACTAATTCTTTATTAAGTTTGAAGTAATAGACTACAGATATACCTAAAAGCAAAACTACTGTAATTAAAATCCCCAAACCTCTCAAAATCTTTTTTAACATTTTTCATTTTCTTTAATAAAGTAGAATATTACTCTAATAGTAATATGTTCATTTACTTTATAGACTGTTTGTCAAGTAAGTATTAAAACTTGAATAAGGCATGGAATTTAATCAGTATACCTAATAGAGTATCGGTATTCAGACCAATAAATTTATGGTAAAAAATAGTTGTGTATTCCTCTATTCCTGATTTCCTATTCCCTATCTCGTTTTTGATATTTATTTTACAAATCATCTTTAAGATAGCAGTTTAAAATGATTTGTAAAAAATAAATAAATAAATAAAAAACTGCTAACCCTTACATCTAAATTGAAAGATATTTTTTTCACAATTCCAGTAGGATTAGTATCAAGCAACAATGATTATATTTTTTATATTTTTCATAAAAAAGCTATAATAACAATTTGAAAAAAACGTTATAAATAAGCTTGAATGAAAAGGTCTTGATTTTAATGTCTATTTGACTAAAAATAGAGGATAACCACAAAAAATAATTAAATTTTCTTCCTCCTGACTACAGTAGGGGCAATGGGGCAATTAATGAATTACCCCTACTTACTCCTAAGCCGTAGCCTAACTATTTGTAGCCAAAATTTATCAAACAGGTATAATTTCATTATGTTTAGAAACTGTTTGTTAAAGGAATATTAAATCTAGGCGTGGGCTGGGTTTTGCGTTCCGCAAAGCTTCGCAATATGCAGAAATGAAGCAAAATGGCTGTCACCGACTTAAATTGGCCGCAATAATTATACTGAATTACCAAACTCTTAACTGTCCACCGTAACCCACCGAACATACCGAAGATTAAACCAATAGACTGTCTTAATCTTTGCTTTATAAACACTATCTTAATTAACCAGACTTAGTATGATTGAAAATCAACACTCAGAAACGTTTATATTTAGAATTTCTCCTCTGATTAAATTAACCCTTTTAAGTTTGTATATTGCATTAACCTTACCATTACCTTTTTTATCCCAAGCCACAAATGCGCCAGTACCTCCTGTTATTTTAGGAGTAGGACTAACACTAGGAGCAATAGCATTATACGCAGCTCTAACAGAACGAGTCATAATTAATGACAAAGGAATTCAACTATCCTATCCAGCTTGGGTACCAGACCTCTTTCGCAAAGGTTGGTACTTACCTTGGGCAGAAATAAAAGCTCTTAAACCTCGGACTACAGGTCAAGGTGGTTTAGTCTACTATTTTCTGAATAATTCTGGAGAAGGTTATTTGTTGCCAATGCGAGTCGTGGGTTTTGCCAAGTTGGTTCGGATAGTAGAGGCAAAGACAGGTATAGATACAACTGATGTACGTCCTTTATCACAACCTTGGATGTATTTGATTTTATTCGGTTGCACCATACTGTTATTATTAGTAGATGCTTGGACTATTTCCAATGCAGTTGCCATTTCCTAACTAAAAAATGGAAGAGCAGCAGTTTCAAATATATTTAGACCAAGTAAGTTTAACTACCCCAGTTAGCTACCAATATTTACTCAAAGATATTTCTTTTACTGTAGAAAAAGGTGCTAGGGTTGCTGTAGTAGGTCCTTCTGGCTCTGGTAAGACATCTTTGCTACGGCTATTAAATAGATTGAATTCTCCTACTTCTGGTTATATATATTTAGATGACCAAGAGTACGGCAAAATTCCTGTGACTCAACTGCGAAAAGAAGTGACTCTAGTATTACAGGAGTCAAAACTTTTGGGAATGTCTGTAGCAGAAGCGATAGCTTACCCTTTAAAACTTAGAGGACTAAGACAACCAGAAATTCAGCAAAGGTGCGAATATTGGATACAGCAGTTAAATATTCCTGAATCTTGGTTATCTAGGTCAGAATTACAACTTTCCATGGGACAAAAACAATTAGTAGCGATCGCTCGTGCTGCTGTAATTCAACCTAAAATTCTTTTGTTGGATGAACCTACCTCAGCTCTAGATATTGGTACTGCTAATCGATTTATACAGGTATTGGCAACCTTAGCAGAAAGTGAAGTAACAGTAATTATGGTCACTCATCAAATAGATTTAGCTGAACAGTTTTGTTCAAAGCTACTACATCTAGAAGAAGGAGAATTAATTGAAGATTCCCCTAATAGTAAAGTTGATTGGGTTAAGTTACGCCATCGTATCATCCAAGCACAAGCTCAAGAAACTGAAGAATGGAGTTAAAGAAGCGCTCAGCACTCAGTAATCACAGCATCAGTAGGATAATTTTTTTGGTAGTGCTAAAAAGGAAAGAATACAGGAAAATATAGGGTAACAGTAGTAGAAAGGTGCATTTTAATGTCAGACCCCAAGCCACCCTGTCCATCATACAATTCATGCTTCAGTGTTCAAGAATGGTAAAACCTGCTTTTTCCGTTCATCAAATTTTTCCATCCATCCCTCCTCAGTCGAAAACCACAAACATTGTCATTCTCTGAGAGCTACCTAAAAAATCCTGTGTCAAAAGATTTTTCTTTGCTTCGTGACAATTTTTGTGATATCATCAAGATTATAGTTACTAAATTGCCTATTTACATGACTTTTTATTCAAATTTAGTTGAATTTGCTTTCCCAAGAGGCAATCAAATATTTAGGGAATTTTCTCAGGAGCCATACCAAAAAGATTTGCCTTTTGTGAAGCTCCCATAAATAGTGTTTTTGCCGTTTATCAAATTTTTCCATCTATCCCTCCTCAGTCGAAAACCACAAACATTGTTATTCTCTGAGAGCTACCTAAAAAATCGCGCGTCAAAAGAAAATCTTTTGCTTCGTGACAATTTTTGTGATATCATCAATATTAGGATTTCTAGCTTGCCCCTATATATGAAGTTTTATTCAACAAAACATAGTATAGTTCCTCACTTCAAAGGGAATATTAGACTAGTCGCTAAATAGATGGAAAAAATCGCTTAAATTAAAACACAGCAGTAATTCCAGACGTTTTAAATTGGGAATAGCTAAAATTATTACTTGACTTGGGTTTGCCAGTTTTTTTTAGTTATAAAGCGACAAGTCTATTGTAGAAAGGAAAATCAATCTAAAAGATACAGTTAAGATCTCTATATTTTAAGCCCCCTACTTAAACAGGAAGTGCTGATAAGTTAAATAGAGATTTTTAAGCTAATATATATAACAAAAGTTAACATTATCTACAATAATCTTTAACCCAAAATATTAACTATGACAATTAAAGTAGGAGATAAAGCACCCGAATTTACCTTACCATCCCAAGATGGAACTAAAGTTTCTCTCTCTGACTTCCGGGGTAAGAAAAATGTTGTTGTTTACTTTTATCCCAAAGACGATACACCTGGATGTACCAAGGAAGCTTGTGCATTTAGAGACAAATATCAAGTATTTACAGATACCGATGCTGAAGTAATTGGCATTAGTGGAGACTCGAAAAAATCTCACAAACAATTTGCGACTAAATATAATTTACCCTTTACTCTCCTATGTGATAAGAGCAACAAAGTTAGAGAATTATACGATGTACCTGCCACACTCTGGATACTTCCAGGTAGAGTCACTTACGTCATAGACAAAGAAGGAATTATCCGTCATATCTTTGACTCTATGCTTGACTTTGAAGCTCATGTTAAAGAAGCTTTAAAAGCCTTAAAAGCCATACCTGCTTAACTACCTATAAGCTTTCTAATTGTTGAGTGCTGACCGCTTCTTTAAACTCTTCTTAAAGGGCGCCAAGAAATAAATTATCCCACAAGATTTGACGAGCATTTTGCCCACAAAATATTTTGGGATAATTTTTTAAGTAGAAGCCACTTAGCTTTAATAAAGACATGACTTTAAATTTAAAAATAAATCTCTACTCAAGCCAACTACAACTATAATTATGGCAATAAGTTATTATGATGTCCGGATAATAAGTGATAAAAAAGTTTTTGTTTGTAGCAGGGCTTGAGCCACTGAAATATCTATCTTATTGATCAAGCCCTACTACGAAGCTCTAGTTCTAACTATTCAACCAGACACGATATTAAGATAATTCTAAACCTAAGTAGATTTAAGACCTGCTGCCTCATCAATACTATTGGCTAGTTTCCCATTATTACCATTACCATTATTGTTAGGTCGTGGTTGAATTAAACCATAACCACCATGATGATAACGTTTGTAAATAACATTAATTTCACCAGTCGCCGAATTGGAAAACATATAGAAATCATGGTCAATAAATTGTAGCTGCTCCAGGGCTTCTTCTACAGTCATAGGAGGCATAGCAAAATATTTAGTCCGTACTACTTCATTTGGTAGCTCTGGTTGGCGATCGCCAATCAAATTCTCTACTACTGGCTGTGATTGAATCACTTCAACAGTCTTAGCTTTACTTACCTTGGATTGACGCTTTTCTTTATACTTCCTGAGTTGGCGTGCAATTTTATCTGCTACTAAGTCAATACTGGCATACAAGTTCTCGCTACTTTCCTGGGCACGAATGACTGTACCATTTGCGTAGATAGTTACTTCTGCTGTTTGCTTAGGATTTATGCGTGGATTTTTAGCTACTGACAGATGTACATCTACTTCTGTGGTGAGTTGTTGAAAATGATTAACTGCTTTTTCAATTTTTTGATTGACATACTCGTGAATAGAATCGGTTATTTCTATATTTTTACCCTGGATTACAAGCTTCATAAGCTCCCTCCGAATTGTGTTTGGGCTTACTATTATTATATAGAATAGCACTTTGTATTCTCCCAAACATCCTATCTTTAAAATCCTTTGCATCCCTTGACAATTCTTGACTTTTTTTTCCTTAATTTCACGAAATTTTTCGTTGATTTTTTGGATAATTAGCAGTATTTGGTTAGTAGTATGAATAATGAATAGTTATATTTTAGCTTTTATCTTTTCTTAATTTGCCATCAAAAAAGACAGTAGTTATATTTGAGAAGGCAAAAATCCATTTTAGGTGCTTTCCATTTGAGTAAACCACAAAGTAGTTGCAAGCAAAGTCCCTACAGGATTATCATTTTTTTTATTTAGTTCATTGACCTGAAAACTGCTGTAATAAAAAAAGAATGTTACGGAGATAGGGTTTCTCAAGTTACTGAGGTATTATAATTTTTCTATTTTATATTCCCCCACTCCCCTTCTCTAAAATGACTTCTCAAACTTGCCACTTAATTTGTCCAGGACTAACAAAGTATTCGGTGGCCTGGGAGTGGCAGCGATCGCTTGTCCAACAACGTCGTCATTGTCCAGAGTTGGCCGATGTCCTAATATTATTAGAACATCCACCAGTTTATACATTGGGACAAGGAGCCAAATTAGATTTTCTCAAATTCGATCCTGGTCAAAATGAATACGAACTCTACCGTGTGGAACGTGGTGGGGAAGTGACATACCATTGCCCAGGCCAACTGGTAGGTTATCCAATCCTTAACTTAAAGCATTATCAGCAAGACTTACATTGGTATCTACGACAACTAGAAGAAGTATTGCTAAAAGTCTTAGATTTCTATGGTCTTCAAGGTGAGAGATATCCAGGGTTAACAGGGGTTTGGTTGGAGGGTCGAAAAGTAGGAGCAATTGGAATTAAAGTCAGCCGTTGGATAACTATGCACGGCTTCTCTATCAATATTTGTCCAGATTTGACTGGTTTCTACAAGATTGTACCTTGCGGTATTTCTGATAAACCTGTAGGTAGTCTGGCTGAATTTTTACCTAGAATTACTACAGATGAAGTGCTACCCCAATTAGCTAATGCTTTTGCTCAAGTATTTGGAGTTAAGTTCAATTAGGGTTTGCTGAAAAAATTCTTTTGGTAAGGGTAGGAGTCAGTCCTCAGGATTTAGGAGGAACGGGAATTATAGACGAGGTAGGAGTCAGAATTTTCCCTTGGTTTTTCTGCCGTTGTCTGCCTTTTATGCTAACTTTTTGAGCTTGATAAAGCGAAAAGCTGGTAGTTTTTTAGATGAAAAAAGACTAAAACCTTTATATATCAATGCTTTTATGATTATTCAGCAAGCCCCCATTATTTACCAAAAAAAAGGCGTTGCACAATCAGGAATGATTAAATCCAAAAGTAGATATAGTAGTTTACAGCGCTTTTCAGTTGAGTAGACCACTAAACTTATTGTTAGAAGTCAGGAGTCAGGAGGCGCGGAGTTAGTATAAAAGCCCTCCTTCTTCAAATTATGACTGAATAAATATACGATACTTAGGGTTTCTGGAGGAGAGTGTGGTCTATCAAGGATGAAAACTGCAATTTGAGCGATCGCTCAAATTACTCAAGATGA
>NZ_JAAHGT010000514.1 GCF_010672385.1 Okeania sp. SIO2F4 | reverse complement strand
AGATAAGCTTGGGTTTCTATTTCATTAATAGGACATAAAAGACAGTAAATTTTAAAATCTTTGCCCAGGTTAGAAACCCAATTTGGATAGATATAACTAACATTTAATGGTTCGGGATGGAGTTGTCGCAAAGCAGGAAATAATAATTGAGATATTGACCAAATTTTGTCAATTTTATAATAGCTTTGAGCTTGATAATAAGCATCTACCCGGTGGTCATTTTCCGATAAGTCTATTAATTCTGCTGCTGCCCATGCTTGCCAATTTTGATGTAAATGTCCGTGGTGCATATCCATTAAATTTTCTACTAAATAAGAATAATGAGCGCGACATTTTATAACTGAGATTGTAGCAATATAATTGAGATGTTCCCACTCAGGAATTAATTGCGGAGAAACTAAATTTGCCAATGATTTATCTCCAGGAAATACCCAGATAAAACCGTTTAGTTCTTGGACTGGAAAGGTCTGAATTTGACAAGTAGGTAATTTTTGATTACTGGCTAAATAGGGTACATGAGAACATTTACCACTTGACTCAAAACGCCATCCATGATATGTACATTCTAATTCATCGGCGATCGCGCGACCAGAACTAAGTTTAACAAAACGATGAGGGCAAATATCTTCTAGACCATAGATTTTACCATTACAACCCCGGTAAAGAACTATTGGTTGATGCCAAAGGGTAATGCTTAAGGGTTGAGATTTAAGCTCTATACTACGAGCAACAGCATACCAATGATTTTGGTTAATTCCCAAGTTACGGATATCATGGTAGAAAGTAATTTTAGGAGAAGACATATATCAGTTATCAGTTATCAGTTATCAGTTATCAGTATCTCTATAGAATAGGGAGACTTGAAATACTGAAGTTTATTATTTTTATCCCCTATCGAAGGGGTGGCTATTTCATTCTAGTAAAACGCACCGGGGGATGAGTTTAGGAGGTGTGCGTCGGTGGAGGTCTGGGAGGTGTCAGGGGTGAAGGTATGGGGGGAAAGCCTGTTTTTATTAATGCAGCTTGCGTATATTCCAGACCCTGTACTCCCCACACTCCCCACACTCCCCACACTCCCCACATTCCCCACACTTCCCACACTCCCCACACTCCCCTTGCTTTCTGCTTACGGACAATATTTAAGAATTAATAACTCATTTAGTAGTTTTGCAGGAAAATTTAACAATGATTAATATTTCAGGTTACCAAATTATTGCTAAAATTTATGAGGGTACTAATTCCATAGTTTATAGAGCCAAGCAAGAGCCAGATAATCAGCCTGTTTTACTTAAATTTAGTAAAGGAAATTATTCTGCGGAATCTGAAAATAATCACTATAGAAAAGAATATGAAATTCTCAGGTCTTTAAATCTTTCTGGAGTAACTAAAGTTTATGGATTAGAAAAATATCAGAATACTCTAGTAATGATTTTAGAAGATTTTGGTGGTGCATCTCTCAAAACATTAATTGCTTCAGAAAAATTTACTATTTTGGGTTTTTTAAGGTTAGCCATAAAAGTAGCTGAAAGTTTAGCTGAGATTCACAGTGCTAATATTATTCATAAAGATATTAATCCATCTAATATAATTTTTAACCAGACAACAGGAGAATTAAAAATTATAGATTTTAGTATCTCTTCTGTATTAACTCGCGATCGCCATCAACTAGAAAATTCTAAAATTTTAGAAGGTACTCTGGCGTATATATCTCCAGAACAAACTGGCAGGATGAATTCTCCTATAGATTATCGTACAGATTTTTATTCTCTGGGTGTTACTTTTTATGAACTATTAACTCAGCAACTACCTTTTACTAATACTGATGCTATGGAATTAGTTCATGCTCACATTGCTAAACAACCAAAACCTCCCCATGAAATTAATCGAGAAATTCCACAGATTATATCAAATATTATCCTCAAATTATTAGCTAAAACTGCTGGGGAAAGATATCAAAGCGCTTGGGGTTTAATTGCTGATTTAGATGAATGTTTAAATCAGTTACAAATGACAGAAACAATAGTGGAGTTTCCTCTTGGTAGTCAAGATATTTCTGATAAGTTTCAAATACCAGCAAAACTTTATGGCAGACAATCAGAAATTGAAGCGTTAATGGCAGCTTTTGAGCGGGTGCGTGACGGTAGAAAAGAAATGATGTTAGTAACTGGTTATTCTGGTATTGGTAAATCGGCTTTAGTACAAACAATTGCTCAACCAATTATTCGTCAAGGTGGGTATTTTATCTGGGGAAAATTTGACCAATTTCAACGTAGTATTCCTTATTCAGCAATTGTCAGTGCGTTTTCTGAATTAGTCAGAATTATTTTAAGTGAAAGTGAAGCTAAATTACATGAATGGAGAAATAAACTTTTAGGAACTTTTGGTACTAACGGACAAATTATTATTGATGTAATTCCCGAATTAGAATTAATTGTTGGACCCCAACCAAAAATACAAGAATTAGGAGCAAATGAAGCTCAAAATCGCTTTAATATCATCTTTCAAAACTTTATTGGTTTATTTTGTAAACCAGAGCATCCTCTGGTTATTTTTCTTGATGATTTACAGTGGGCAGACTCTGCTACACTTAAGTTAATTAAATTAATGATGGTAGATGAAGAAACACAGCATCTATTGATAATTGGATCTTATCGGGATAATGAAGTTAATTCAACTCATCATTTATTGATGACTTTAAATGCGATTCGTTCTCAATCTGGGAATATTAATTATGGTCAGATAAATCAAATAGATTTAACTCCTTTAAAGTTTGAACATATTACTCAATTAATTGCCGAGACGTTACACAATGACAAAAATTCTGTCAAAGAATTAGCAGAGTTAGTAGAAAGAAAAACAGGTGGAAATCCTTTCTTTGTAAATGAATTTATGAAAACTCTCTATCAGGAAAGTTTACTGAAATTTGATTCTGAAATGATTCGGTGGGAGTGGGATATGGAAAAAATTACAGCACTTGATATTACTGATAATGTAGTGGAGTTAATGATTGGAAAATTAGAGAAATTACCAACCTTAACTCAGAAAGTTTTAAGTTTAGTTGCTTGTGTAGGTAATAAATTTGATTTGAATACTCTTTCATTAATTTATGAAAAAGAGTCTTATGCAACTTTTCAAGATTTATTACCTGCTATTCAGGAAGGATTAATTCTACCTGCTTCAGAAACAGAAACCAAAAATGTAGAATTGAACTTATATCCATTTTTAATTCTGAATTATAAGTTTTTGCATGACCGAGTACAACAAGCAGCTTATACTTTGATAGATGAGTCTGAAAAACAGGCTGTACATCTAAGAATTGGGCGTTTATTGTTGGAAAATACTCCTCTAGAATATCGCGGGGAAAGAGTTTTTGATTTAGTAGATCATCTTAATATAGGCAGAACTTTAATTACAGATGAACTAGAAAAAATTGAACTAGCAAAACTAAATTTAGAAGCGGGTAAAAAAGCTAAAGATGCTACAGCTTATGTAGCTGCTAAAGAATATATTACAGCAGGTATATCTCTATTAGATCGGGATTGTTGGAATCAAGAATATGATTTAACCTTTGCTTTATATAAAGAAGGAGCAGTAGGAGAGTATTTAAACAGTAATTTCTCAGAAAGTGAAGCATTAATTAACATAATATTAGAGCATTCTAAATCAATCATTGAGAACATAGAAGTTTATAATTTATTGGTTGTTCAATATACTTTACGGGGTCAGTATGAACAAGCAATTGCAGCAGGCAAAAAATCTCTAGCATTACTAGAAATAGAGCTACCAGAAACAGATTTACAGACAGCAATTAATCGGGAATTTGCCAAGATAAAAGAAAATTTAGGCAATCAAGAAATTGCCAACTTAATTAATGAAAAAGAGAAGCACACATCAAAATATAAAGTAGCTTTAACCCTATTAACAAATTTGATGACATCCGCTTATTTAACCAATCCAGAATTATGGAAAGTAATGGTACTCAAAGGTGTCAACATTTCCCTAGAATATGGTTCGGTTGCCGAATCATGTCTTTGTTATTCTAACTATGGAATAATTCTCAATAGTTATTTTGGAGATTATCACTCTGCATATCAGTTTGGTCTATTGGCATTAAAACTAACTGATAAATGGGAAATCTCAGGACTAAAATGTAAAGCTTGTTCTGGATTTGCTAATACATTAAGTTTTTGGTTTAAGCACATTAAAGAGTCTAATGTAATTAACCATGAAGGATATGGAGCTGCTTTAGAATCAGGAGATTTAGAATACGCAGGTTATCTTCTACATAACACAACAATTAATTCATTATTTCAAGGTCAACCTATCCCAGAAATATTGACAGAAATTGATCGCCATTTACAATTTACTCAAAAAACTAAAAATCAACTTTCTACAGATACTTTAATCGGAATTAAAAATCTTATCGAAAACTTGGCATCAAAACCTGAAAACCAGGATAGTGACCCTAGAATCAAAGAACAAATTAATTTCGATTTTGACACAGATGAAGAAGCAGAATATTTGGATAGTTGTCAACAACATCAAAACTTTCACTCCTTGTGTATATATCTTATTTACAAATCATATCTTTTCTATTTGTATGGAAACTTAGATGTAGCACTGGATAGCATTTTGTCAGCTAAAAAATATCTCGGATTTATTACAGGTGCTCTACCTACTACAGAATTTAATTTTTACTATTCACTAATTTTAACTACCCTTTACCCAAACGTTTCTCAAGTTAAGCAAAAAGAATATTGGCAGCAACTAGAAAAAAATCAACAGCAGATGAAAGTTTGGGCAGATAATTGTCCAGAAAACTTTGAACATAAGTATTTATTAATAGCAGCAGAAATTGCAATTATTTCTGGACAAAATTCAGCAGCAATAGACTTATATAATCAAGCTATAGAATCTGCTAGCAAAAATGAATTTATTCAATATGAAGCATTAGGTAATGAATTAGCAGTAAAATGTTGGTTAAATCAAGATAAACCTAAATATGCAAAAGTTCATTTACATGACGCTTACTATAGTTATCAAAATTGGGGGGCAAATAAAAAGCTAAAAGATTTAGAAAATAAATATCCAGAATTAGAAAATATATTAACAGTTAAAAACTATATGATCGATCCTCAAAGCACAGCAATTTCTAGTGACACAGGCAATAATAGTCAGTCCTTAGATCTAGCAACAGTTATTAAAGCATCTCAAGCAATTTCTAGTGAGATTGTATTAGATAAATTACTATCTAAATTGATGAAAATTCTTATGGAAAATGCTGGTGCAGAAAAAGGCGTACTCTTGCTACTAAAAGAAGGCAAACTAATGAATAAAGCTGAAGCTACATTAGATTCTGAAGAAGCAGTAGTTCAAGAGACTCAAATGAATGAATCTGAAGATTTACCACTAACAGTAATTAATTATGTAGAACGAACACGCCAAGATGTTGTTTTAAGTAATGCTTTTGCTGAAGACCGTTTTACAACTGACCCTTATGTTGCCAGAATTAAACTTAAATCTGTTTTATGTACACCTATTATTAATGGAGGCAAACTTATCGGAGTTTTGTACTTGGAAAATAATCTAACTACAGGTGCATTTACTCCAGAACGTTTGGAGATATTAAGACTTTTATCATCTCAAGCAGCAGTTTCTTTAGAAAATGCAATGTTGTACGGTTCAGTCGAACAAAAAGTACAGGAAAGAACCCAGGAATTAAACGAAAAAAATCTCCGACTAGAGCAAACATTGCATGAGCTAAAACGCACTCAATCTCAACTAATTCAAAGTGAAAAAATGTCAAGTTTAGGACAATTAGTTGCTGGAGTCGCCCACGAAATTAATAACCCTGTCGGCTTTATTTATGGCAATCTTTCCCCTGCCAGTGACTATGTTTCTGACTTACTAAATTTGATTGATTTATATCAAGAACATTATCCTGAACCTGTAGATAAAATTCAAGATGAAATTGAAGATATAGACTTAGAATTTATCATACAAGACTTACAAAAAGTTTTGAATTCTATCAAAGTAGGAGCCGAACGTATCCGAGATATTGTGATTTCTCTGCGCAACTTCTCCCGCTTAGATGAAGCTGACATGAAACCTGTAAATATCCATGAAGGTATCGATAGTACCATACTAATTTTACATACTCGTATTAAAGAAAAGTCAGACAAACATGAAATTGAAATAGTCAGAAAATATGGTAATTTACCACAGGTTATCTGTTACGTTTCCCAAATTAATCAAGTGTTTATGAATTTACTTACTAATGGAATTGATGCTTTAGAAACTCTGCGGGATAAACAACAAGAATTTGACCGTAAACCCACTATTACAATTTCTACTGAAGTAACAGATTCGGAAACAGTAAAAATCAAAATTGCTGACAATGGCAGTGGTATTAGTTATCAAGCATTGTCTAAAATATTTGACCCATTTTTTACTACTAAACCAGTGGGAGTAGGTACAGGTTTAGGACTATCAATTAGCTATTCAATTGTAGTAGAAAAACATGAGGGTAATTTAAGTTGTAGTTCTGAAGTTGGAAAAGGTACAGAGTTCACAATTGAAATTCCTATTAAACCAGCAACTGGTAATTATAGTTAGAGGGAGTAGGGAATTGGGAATTGGGAATTGGGAATTGGGAAAAATATTCACTCCCTCAATATATTGAGCAACTCCTACTTATTCTGTGATAGTCTTTCTCAAGTTACTAGGGAATTGGGAATTGGGAATTGGGAAT
>NZ_JAAHGT010000513.1 GCF_010672385.1 Okeania sp. SIO2F4 | reverse complement strand
AAGCAATCTCTTGACACCCCTGAGATTGTTTCCTTGCCAACAGTCGTCATTGCGACGATAGGAAGCAATCTCTTGGCACCCCTGAGATTGCTTCCTTCCACTCCGTTTCAGTCGCAATGACTTGGGTATAGTAATTATCCGGACATAATATAACAGTCAAATAGGTTAAAATTATGAGTTTTTTAACATTAAATTTAGACACCGTTAAACTGAGTGATGAACAGTTCTACAAAATCTGTCAAAATAACCGCGAATTACAATTTGAACGTAATACTAAAGGAGAATTAATTATTATGTCTCCAGTTGGAGGTGAAAGTGGGAATAGAGAAGCTGATTTAATTATTGATTTGGGAATCTGGAATAGACAAACTGGTCTAGGTTATACATTTAGTTCTTCGACTATATTTAAGTTACCTAATGGTAGTGACCGTTCTCCAGATGCAGCTTGGATTCGACGGGAACGTTGGGAAGCTCTGACTACGGAACAAAGGCGTAAATTTCCCCCCATTGCACCAGATTTTGTCGTGGAATTAAGGTCAGCAACTGATAATTTAAAAATCTTGCGTTCTAAAATGGAGGAATATATGGATGCAGGGGTGTTATTAGGATGGTTGATTAATCCCCAAGACCAGGAAGTAGAAATTTATCGCCAAAAACAAGATGTGGAAGTGCGTAATCTTCCTACAAATTTGTCTGGTGAAAATGTGTTACTCGGATTTAATTTAAGTTTATCTCGGTACTTTGAAATCTAGAGCAATAATAGAATTTTATACTGAATTTATTCTTGGTTAAATATATGATTAAAATCTGCCTTTTTTATTCTGCCTTTTTTATTCTGCTTTCTGCTTTAATTTTGGGAATTAAAACAAAACAAGTTCAGGCGATTTCCCCTAACAATAATCAATTCAAAGACAGCAAAATAAATTGGGATGTACTAAATCAAGCATCAACTATATCAGCTAGTAGATGGGAAGCAAAAGCAGAAAAACTTTTTGAAAAAGGAGATTTATCTGGAACTATACCTTTGTTAGAAACAGCTATTAAAAGTTATGCAGTTAGAGGCGATCTTTATGGTCAGATCCGAGCTTTAAGAAATTTAGCTTTAGTTTATCTCAAACTAGGAAAATGGCAAAATGCACAAGCAGTAATCAATAATTGTTTAAATCTAATTCAACAAATATCAAATCCTCAAAAAACAGCACAACTTACTGCGAGTGTTTTAGAAGTAAAAGGTCAGTTACTATTATCTATTGGTCAAGCAGAAGCAGCTTTAAATACTTGGAAAGAAGCCAGTCAAATTTATCAAGAAATTGAAAATTATCTAGGTTTGACTCGTAGTAATATTAATCAAGCTCAGGCTTTACAAGCATTGGGTTTATATTCTCAGGCATTTAAACAATTAGAAATAACTAAAGAAAATTTGCAAGACCAGCCAGATACTATAGTTAAAGCAAAAGTATTACAAAGTTTGGGTGATGTACTGCGAGGAATAGGTCAGGTAAAAGCATCTCAAAAAGTTTTAGAGTCTAGTTTGGCAATAGCAGAAAATTTACAAGCAACAGAAGAAATAGCCATAATTTTAATTAGTCTAGGCAATACATTTATACTTTTAGAAAATCCTGAAGCCGCTAATTTATTTTATCAAGGAGCAATAGAGGAATCACCTGTAGCAGAAATTAAAATTCAAGCAATACTCAATCAGTTAAACCTATTTGTACAACAAAAGCAATATTTCGCTGCAACAGAATCAGTAAAAAATATCGATAATTTACTCAATAAATTACCAAGTTCTCAAGTTGCTATTTATGCCAGAATTAATCTAGCTCAGAGTTTAATAGAATTACAAAAAATAGTATTAGCTAATGGTAATAATAAACCATTATATTCGACAGAAAAAATTGCTGATTATTTGGTAAAAGCAGTTCAACAAGCAAAAAATTTAGGAGATATAAGAGCCGAATCTTATGCTTTAGGCAATTTGGGAAAATTATATGAGCATAACCAACAATTGAATGAGGCGAAAGATTTAACAGAAAAAGCCTTAAATTTAGCTCAAGCTATTAATGCTGCTGATATTGTTTATCAGTGGAAATGGCAATTAGGTCGCATTTTGACAGCTCAAGAAAATAAAGAAGACGCTATATTAGCTTATTCTCAAGCAGTAGAAACTATCCGTACTCTCCGCAGTGATATAGTTGCCGTAAGTTCAGAATTAAAGTTTGATTTTCGAGATAGTGTAGAACCAATTTATCGTGAGTTAGT
Organism: Okeania sp. SIO2F4; assembly: GCF_010672385.1. Taxonomy (GTDB): domain Bacteria; phylum Cyanobacteriota; class Cyanobacteriia; order Cyanobacteriales; family Microcoleaceae; genus Trichodesmium. Next base: position 4,523 of record NZ_JAAHGT010000513.1, on the reverse strand, counting down.
AGATTTACTTTTACAACCGTCTGAGTATGGTCAAAAAGATATTATTAATCAAGAAAATTTGAGAAAAGCACGAAAAGCAATTGAAGCTTTGCAGTTAGCTAAACTAGATAACTTTTTTCGGAATGCTTGTTTAGATGCTCAACCAGTAGAAATCGATCGGGTAGATAAAAATGCAGCTATTTTCTATACAATTGTTTTGGGCGATCGCTTGGCAGTAATCTTAGCTATACCAGAACAACCTCTAATTTCTTACACAACAAATATATCAAAACTAGAAGTGGAATCAACTGTTCAAAATTTGCTAGATGCTATGGCAAACCCTCAAAAACGAATTTTTATCGAAAACTATTGGGAACCCGCTCAAAAAGTATATAATTGGTTAATTAATCCTATTGAAAAACAATTAGAAGCTAATCAGATAAAAACTTTAGTATTTGTATTAGAAGGAACCTTGCGTAATGTTCCTTTAGCTAGTCTTTATGATGGTGAGAAATATTTAGCTCAGAAGTATAATGTGGCGATCGCTCCTAGTCTGGAGTTAATAGATCCCCAACCATTAGCACGAAATAAATTGGAAATATTGAGTATGGGAATAACTGAAAGTCGTCAAGGTTTTCCACCGCTGCCAAATGTGAGAAAAGAATTAGAGGATATTCAAAATCAAACTTCCAGTGAAATTTTACTTAATGAGTCGTTTACAGAAAAGAAAGCTAATACTGAAGTTGCTAATACTACTTATCAAGTAATTCATATAGCAACCCACGGCGAATTTAGTTCTAATGTTGAAGATACTTTTATTTTGACTTGGGATGAGAAAATTGATGTTGAGGAATTACGAAATATGATTAGATCGGGTATTCAACAAACCCGACCAATAGAATTATTAGTATTGAGTGCTTGTCGTACCGCTGCTGGAGATAACCGAGCAACATTGGGTTTAGCTGGAATTGCTGTAAGAGCAGGTGCAAGGAGTACCATTGCTAGTCTGTGGTATGTGAGTGATCAAGCAACTGCTGCATTGATGAAAAATTTATATCAACAGTTAACAAACCCAGAAATTACGAAAGCAGAAGCTTTACGTCGAGCGCAACAACAAATTTTAAAAGATGCTCAAACAGGAATAATAAATCCGGAATTTGAGCATCCCTATTTTTGGTCAACTTTTATTTTAGTGGGTAACTGGTTGTAGGGAATAGGGAATAATACTTTGTAGGTTGGGTTGAGCAACCGAAACCCAAAAGTTAATTTCTGAGAATATAGCAATCCTATTTTATTAACGCTAAACAAAAATATGATTAGACAAAAAAAGATGATTAGACAAATAATTGAATCTGACTGGGGTTGTATTGCTGAAATTGAAAAGCAAGCTTATCCTTCCATTACAGAGTCTACTGGTGTCCGTAGGACGAATGCAGAGTCTATTGATGTCCTACGCGCGAAAAATATGCTTTCTCCTGAAACTTGCTTTGTATTTGAAGTTGATTCTATAGTTGTGGCTTTTTGTTTATCACACCCATATCCGGCAAACTCTCCTCCCAGCTTAAATAGCAAGATTGATGAAGTAATTCAAAGTTCAAATTTGTTCATTCATGATATGGCTGTTAAACAAAGTCATTCTGGACAGGGTATTGCCACCAAAATGTTTAACCATCTATTATCTGTTGCTATAAAACTTAATTATCGTTCTATGTCTCTCGTTGCAGTCCAAAATGCTTTTTCTTTCTGGGCTAAATTTGGTTTTGAGATTGTTGAAAACTTTTCTGTAGACTCATCCTATGACAAAACATCGGTATTAATGAAATTAGAAAATATTGCTGAAGAACTAGAATATATTCATTAATGGATAATTACCTCTCCCTTTTAGAGAGAGGATTGACCTAGTAATATAGAACCCGGTTATATAACATATGTTTTTGACACTCCACGGACTAAAGTCCCGTGGATTCGTGACTAGGAGCTGTAAATCGGGTTAAAACCACGATTTCCACATTGCTCGAAACAACCACATTGCCAGTACCGTACCGTAGTACGTATACAGCAGCAGTCCACGCTTACGGTGCCAATTGCCACTACTCTCTCCGGTCGTGCATACCATTGAGGCTACTTTTTAAGTTATTAGTTAATAATAACACATTTTTTTGACTTGACGAACGGGTTAAAACCCGTCGAGTCGTTTCCATCCACCGCTTAAAAGACGGTGGTTTCCCACTTACCGAATTTTTATGATGATTCTATAATTACTTCAATATTCAATCTCCCCATCTCCCGATTTCCCCACCCCCAACTATACAATTAAGTATTCAACTAGATTTGATATGAGGGGGTATTCAAAAAAGTCAAAATCTTTATTTTCTAATCTAATTCTCCTTCTAAGATAGTAGCGATCGCCACACTTGCATTATCTTGAAATTCTCGGACATTAACTCTATTTAACAAGAAAATTGAGAGTATCATTCCTATTCCTGCTAATACGAAAACCAATCCATAAGAAAACATTGGTACATCAAATAAAAGCCGACCAAAATCCAAAGCAGCACCACCAATAACTGTAGAGAAGCCTCGTGCCATTGCTTGTGCTAATCCCCAAGCACCGATAAAAGTTCCTGCTGTTTCTGCCACAGTTAAATCTAACATTAAACTGAGAGAAGCAGTAGTAGTTAAACCAGCAGCTAAACCATACAAAAATAAAGCACTTTTAAATAAAACAGGCTTGCCTGTAAAGCCAGACATAACTATCAAAATAAAACTAATAGTTGTTGCCACACATCCAACTTTTAAAGAATTTTTCTTACCCAATCTCGGTACTACTAAAAATCCCGTCGTACCTAATCCAATTAAAGTTCCCATTCCCGAAACAGCATTCAATCTAGTAGTCTCAGAAATTGGCATAGAAAATATTTCCCCACCATAGGGTTCTAAAACTGCATCCTGCATAAATAAACTAATAATTAGAACGAATACAAATGTAAAAAATAAACCAGTTTGCCGATTAGCTGTTAAAATCTTTAAAGTTGTTGCCAGAGTAATTTTATCTTCGCGGTTAGCAATAGTTGAACGACTGCGATAACGAGAGTATTTTTGTTCGACTCCCACTGTACCAACAAAAGCCAAAATCAATACAATTGCTGGTACTTTAATAAACAAACTATTAACAGATGCTTTAACAGTTTCTAATGGCGCATCTACACCAACTTGTTTCAGTAAAATACTACTTGTAATCGCTCCAATAATAATTCCTACCATCAACATTGACCATACTATACCGACAACTTTAGAACGATTATCCTCATCAGAAATATCTACTAATAAGGCAGCAAAAGGTGTACCACTTGCACTTAAAGCCAAACCATAAATTATAAACATTAAACCTAACATACCAATCCAAAAATAAGTAGGATTAGTCCAACCATTAGTTGCTAAACTATCACCAACCTGCCACATAACTTGCACGGCAAAAAAAGCAGTTATTGTAAATAAAATTGCTCCTATCCACATATAACCAGTGCGGTGCTGACCAAATAAAGGTTTAGCATCAGACATTTGACCAAACCAAACTCTTGCTGGTGCCATAAATTGATATAATGACAAAGTTATTGCTACGATTGTGGCAGGTATTACTAATTCAGTAATCATAACTCGGTTTAAAACTCCGAGAGTTAAAACAGACATTATTCCTAACCCCATTTGATAGAAACCTAATCTAAACATGGTGAATAAATTAAGTTTGGGCGGAATTTTTTGATTGTCAATATTATCTGGTTTTCCGACTTGTAAATCTTCGATTGTCATGGCTATATTAATAGGAGTGAATTAATATCTATCTAGAAACTGTTTGTCAACTAATAAAAACCTCTCTCCAAACCTCTCTCCTACGAGGAGAGAGGCTTAGAAATTAACCCCCATTCCCTTGTAGGGAAGGGGGGCAGGGGGGTTAGGTTTTTAGGATTCATCGGTTCCATGGAGTAGTTCTAAAAACAGCTTCTTAAATGGAAATTTAACTGACAATAGCTTGTCTAAGCGTAGGTTGGGTTGAGGAACGAAACCCAACATTATTCCCAACATTATTAAGGTTTTGTTGGGTTTCACTCCGTTTAACCCAACCTACATTTTTAGATGTGTTAGTCTACTACTAAAGAAATCATTATACCGTAATTAGGGAAATTTTCAACATGGCAACAACAACTTTAGGTAAAACAGGAATAACTGTTAATCCAATTTGTATCGGCACCTGGGCTTGGGGCGATAAACTTTTTTGGAATTATGGCAGTAATTATGGCGTAAATGAAGTAGAAGCTGCTTTTAAAACTTCCTTAGAAGCTGGCATAAATTTCTTTGATACTGCTGAAGTTTATGGCAATGGTTTATCAGAAGAATTGCTAGGAAAATTTATGCAAGAAACTGAACAACCTGTGCAAATTGCTACTAAATATGGTCCTGTACCTTGGCGTTTTTTTCCAGAGTCGGTTGCTGATGCTGTAACTGCTAGTTTGAAAAGATTAATGGTGCCAAAAGTTACTCTTTAA
>NZ_JAAHGT010000512.1 GCF_010672385.1 Okeania sp. SIO2F4 | reverse complement strand
CAGCAGATGACATTCTCTAGTTACTTGTTTTGGGTAATCTTCCCCTATTACTCCTGATGCTACCACTGTTTATTGATAGTTATATTTATCCTGAACTTTGAGCGTGTAGCCTTTCTCAAGTAGTTTGAATATCATTGGCCGACCCATTGTGTCTGTTCCAATGAATGAAACTTTAGTTTTATTTGTCATCAAAAATCTTTCTTGCTAAAGGTACAAAAAGTTCTATATATTCAAGATTAGTTGAGAAAATGACTACACTCAACACTTAACTTTTAACTTAATCCCTGAGAAATGGGAAGAAACTCTAGGATTACGCCAATTGAGTTTCTATCCCTAACATTTTTGGTGTTATAGGTCAGTTTTCGCTAGTTTTATGCTATCACTAACTCTAATTTCTACCTTTTGGCCCTAAACCAACTGTACCTGCATAGATAGCGCGATCGCCCAATTCATCTTCAATCCGCAATAGTCGATTATATTTGGCCACCCGTTCGCTACGACAGAGGGAACCTGTTTTAATCTGACCTGCGCGAGTTCCTACAGCTAAATCGGCAATAGTTGTGTCTTCTGTTTCTCCCGAGCGGTGACTGATAACTGAGCGATAACCATTACGAGTAGCTAAGTCAATGGTTTCTAGAGTTTCTGTCAAGGAACCTATTTGATTGAGTTTGATCAAAATTGAGTTACTGCCACCCATATCAATACCTTTTTGTAGGCGAGAAGCATTGGTAACAAATAGGTCATCTCCTACTAATTGGATCTTGCTACCTAACTTTTGAGTTAGCTGCACCCAACTTTCCCAATCTTCTTCATGTAAACCATCTTCTATGGACACAATTGGATATTGATCGACTAAACTAGCTAAATAATCAATCAACTCACTAGGAGAATGAGTTGCCCCGTCATAAGTGTAGTTACCATCTTTGTAAAATTCGCTAGCAGCTACGTCTAACGCTAAGGCGATTTGTTCTCCTGGTTTGTAACCAGCTTTTTCAATAGCTGCAATTAATATATCTAATGCTTCTTGATTGGAGCCTAAGTTGGGAGCATAACCCCCTTCGTCTCCCACCCCACCTAATAAACCTTTCTCTTTTAAAACTCCACTAAGGGTCGCGAATACTTCTGCTCCCCAACGCAATGCTTCTTTAAATGAAGCAGCACCTACAGGTACAATCATAAATTCTTGAATATCTACGTTATTGGCAGCGTGAGCACCGCCGTTAATGACGTTCATTAGGGGTACTGGTAGTAGACTAGCTTGGGGTCCACCTAAATAGCGATATAATGGCATACCCACCGAGTTAGCTGCTGCTTTAGCTGTTGCTAGGGAGACGGCTAGAATTGCGTTTGCTCCTAGGTTACTTTTGTTGGGAGAACCGTCTATTTCGATCATTTTGCTGTCAACTAAGGTTTGGTTGAGAGCATTGATTTTGACTAGAGTGGGGGTAATTTGTTCTTCTACATTTTTGACTGCTGTGAGTACCCCTTTGCCTCCATAACGTCCTTTGTCTCCATCCCTGAGTTCGTGGGCTTCAAAGCTGCCTGTTGATGCACCACTTGGTACTTGGGCTAATCCCATGATCCCGTTGACTAGGTGGACTTCTGCTTCTACAGTTGGACGACCACGAGAATCAAGAATTTCTCTGGCGTGGATTGATTCAATAGCTGTCTCCATACTTTTGATTCCTTATATTGTCAAGTTTAATGGCATTGGCTAAATTTAAGTGCTATTTATGGTTGACTATGATTCCAGAATGTTTATCGTCTCTGGAGTTATCAAACACGATTGGGTCCCACAACCCCGCCTTGATTAGCAAAATGTTTTTGCAGGGTTGCTCAAAAGCCCCTGTGAAAAAAACAACTTCTAACTTCTAACTTCCTTCAGGGGAGTTGTATTTTTGGACCATAATTAGCAATCTTTAGCTATTCCACTGACAGAATAAGGGTTAATTTTGCTTTTTAGCTAGAGATCAAAAATGTTTAATAATTTTATTACCACTGAATACAAGGTAAACATTAAAAATTTTAGATTTTTTTTTATAATTAAGTTATTGTTTGATTTTGAGGAACTGTTTTAGTTGATAACTTATGTAGAAATCCTGTCCTAGTATCTTGATAATTTGGCATTAAATTTAGCTATCATTAATCTTGCCATTTCATAACGTTTAGATCCTAAGATTTTCGGCGAGGGTTCAGACCCATTTTTTTGGTGATTAATTTTTGGTTTAAGCAGATTTAGGATTAAAGCTAATTGCTGATGATGCCCAACTTTGCAAATCAGGGGCTAAACGAATTAATTTTTGATGAATTTCATCTGTCACCCACAAGACTAAGGGAAAGTGAAAGTTTAGGAAGTTATTTCTGACTAAGTTAGCTGCAGTTAGTACTTTATCTAAGGTATTAACTGACTCTAAACTCTTAACCATTAAAGCTTTGGGCAAGCTATGACCGAGATTTTGGTTAATACTGGAGTAAAGTGTATCTGTAAAATTGTCTAATGCTAATTCTTGGTATTCTACAGGGTATTCTGCTTTGAATTTTTGGAGGATTTCTTCTCTTAATTCTGGAGAATTACAACGGACTAAAATTAGGGAAAAATCACCCTCAGATAGAGTTATTGCTCTAGCTAAGGTTTGTAGCGATCGATCGTTATGTCCAACTTTACTTTTCTTCATCTTAAGCATTTTTTATATATATTTTTATCTTTTTATTATCAGATATTAGTGATGATTGAAAAGTTAATATTTTTAACTTATGGTTTAATACTTTCACTATATTTATTCAATAATGTAGTGAAGATTTCTGGCCAACTACCTATTACCTCACTACTATGGAATTTTATTATTATTAAATAATGATATATCTGTGATTATACAGTAAAAATTTTAAAATTTAGAGTTTGGGTTGGTATTATAAGTAAGTTTTATCACGCATTTTTTTGATGACTATTATTATATTTACTGACCTATACCTGCTTAAAAGTGATTATTTTTGTAATATTTATATCTTTTATCTAGTTAAATTTACTTATATTTTTAGATTTAACTTACATTATATTCCGCAAAAATACTTATTCGCTATGTGATAAATATCATCCTATGAGTTAGAAGTGAGATTTAATAATTATTTAATATTTTCCCAAGCAAATATATTTTTTTTGATCTATGGCAATATGATTTAAGTTGTGAGGTATTGGAGAGTTTTGAGTTTGTTGACAATTTACGTTTTTTAGCGATATCAAACGATATTCTCTCAAATGTAAGATTTGTATCTTCTGCTCTAATCACTGCTTAAACATTTCTGGGGTGTCTATCTATTAGACATCAACACAATTACGAGGTAGCAGGGATCACGGAGAAAGAATTGATTAATAAGAGTGGGAAATTGATTTGATTTTTTATTCAGGACTGACAATGAGGGCAGTTAAAAGTACGGTCTTTTAGCTTTAATTCTTGATTAATATAACCACAATTATGACAAGTTTTCGATGATGGAAACCACTGGTGCTGTAGGGACGTTGCATGCAACGTCCCTACAGCACTACTGTCCCACCAGAGCTTAGGATTTGGGTTGTCAATCGTTGTCTAAATTCATAGAATCCTTACCTTGCTATTGATGCTGCCAATTTACCATTTTGCATCATCCCTTTAACGTTTAAACTCTCGCGCGCAGACCTGCTTTACTTTACTCCCTAAGAGTGTAGTAGTTTTCTCTATGACATCCCTACGCACATTAGCAATACGAGCATGGTAATTAGCCAGTTTTTTGTAGTATTTAATCCCATTGTTTGAAGGTGGTTTACCTTGACTTCCTAGCTGTTTGTTGCGATTGCGCCATTGAAACTTAGCTAGCTTTAATTGCTCTATTTTTATAGAGTTTGGGAGAGTTACAACTTCGGAGTTCCCCAATTCTAGGTTGGCGATACTTGCAAATTGTTTGACCCCAACATCTATACCAAAAGTTTCGTCTTGTCGCTCATCTAATAGAGGATGAACTGGCAACTGAGAAGCTTCAATACCAAAACTAACAAACCATTTTTCTCCCGTTCTACTAATAGTAAAAGTCTGACTTGCTGTGGTGTAAGGTATTGATTCCCATAATCTAAAAGTCCCTAATGTTGGTACTTTAATTTTTTTACCAGGACTAATTTTTACCTTTCCATTACCGTCATAAACTGTAAAAGATTGTCGGTCTTTTTTCCTTTTCAACTTAGGATACTTGCTGGTTCCCTATTTCGGTTTAAATGCTTCACTTAGATGTTGAAAAGCACTTTGGTAAATGCGAGACGAATAATTATTTATCCAGGCATATTCTGGTTGCTTTTTGACATAGTTAGTAAAGACTTTTTTCGCTTCTAAAATGCGTAATGTGTAATTCAAGCTAACTTCGCATTGCACGTTTGTTAACTTTGGTTATGCTGTGAGTTTGATTAACCATGCTGAGGCCATAGTTGTAAACGAAACGAGCATAGCCAGCACATTGAGCCATTTTTGAGCGCTCCTGGTTATTAAGCTTTAATTCAAGTTTTTTGGCGTACAATCAAATCACCTCCAACCACATTGTCAACTATTTTTTTTGTCAAGTCAAAAAATCCCCATCAGAACTGTCAGTTATTACCGGAAATTGCCAGATATATTGATACTAGAAATCAGCTCCTAATGACAAAGGTTACTTCGAGGTGAGGTTCACATAAGAAATATTCTTTGGGGACAACTCAAAATTCCTCTAAGCTTTAAATACGATCGCTGGATCGATGCGAGTTACTTTTTGAATTGCAAAGAAAGCTGAACCCACACACATCACAACAGTTACACCCAATACTCCTAGCGCAGACCAAGGTGTAATCAAAATAATAATTCCCTTACTGGCCACCCAACTACTTAATCCTAAACAAACCAACATCCCAGGAATATAACCTAAAACTGCCATCCAGATTGCCTGCTCCACAATTACTGCATATAATTCTTTATCCGATGCGCCCATTGCTTTGAGGGTGCCAAACTCCTTAATATGGTCAGATACAGAAGAATACAAAATCTGAGCTACCACAACTATGCCCACAATTACACCTACGACTGCCCCCATTCCCAAAACTAAACCAATATTTGTTCGTGCTAACCAAAAAAATCTGGTTTTCTCAGATAATTCCTTTTTCGTATAAGCAGTAGTAGTTGGCATTGCTGCTTCTATTCTTTGTTTCAAGACTTGTAAATCTGCACCGGGTTTAGCTTTAATTAATATATAAGCGATCGGATCTGCTATTTCTAACTTTTTGGGTGTTGGTATTTCCTCTAACTTTTGAGTGGGGTCTTTTTTCTCTACTACTTTTGTACATTGGATATTTCCTGCTCCTACCACTTTGCAGTTAACTTCAGCATTAATACCTGCACTAATATAACTATTAGCATTTTCCAGGGATGTAAATAATAAGGTACTTGATACAATTGACTGAGTACCTTTGGTCACTGCCACTAATTTTGCTGGTAGGGAACCGGCGATCGCTGTTGTTCCTACTCCTTCTGAGAGCATACTGGATAACCTGCTTTGGTCGGCCATCACTGCAAAAGGTTCTTTTAGGTCTTTGACGTTACCCTCAATGACATTTCCCGGATTGAATAGTTGTCCATTGGGGTTAAATCCAATTACCATTAATGGACTCATTTCTCCATTCTGAGGCCGCCATCTGACCGATCCTAAAATTAAAGCTTCTGCTTGCTGGACACCCTCTATAGTTTTGGCTTGGCTTAATTGGCCATAAAGTAGGGGATCTGTCAGCTCGAAGTTAACCATTTCATCAGAGGCGATCCAAATATCTGCATTGGATTTATCTATTAATAAGGTTGTGGAACGAGCAAACCCATTTAATATGCCTGTTTGAATTGTTACTAAGCTAACTGCAAATAATATTCCTGCTTGGGCTACTATAAACCGAGGAATATCTTCTAATAAATTTTTGCGAGCTATAGAAGCCATCTTGTTTGAGTCAAAAGTCCTGTAGACAGGTGTATCAACAATATAACAATAGTGTAGAATTCTGAATTGAGAATTTAGAATTCAGAATTTAGATACTGTTTGTCAAAGAGATATTAAATTCAGGTGTAGTCGGCTGTCTAGACTAAAATTGTAGGTTGAAAAAAACCTAACTTCCCAACCCCACAACTATCCTTCCTGCCCCCTGCGTGAAAGCTATCCCTGACTCAGAACTCCTGAAAACCTTGTAGTCCGTGTGGGGGGTGTGGGAAGTGAGAATCTTGTCTGTAGTTCTCAAAAAAATGTCTAATTCAATACACTTTTCTCCAGAAAAAGCATCTCGAAGGCTAACACATAACTTGTATATAATGTCCACGTTTTATGTTCAGAAAGATGTTGATAAAGTATAGCTTTGAAAGGGGGGGAATATTCTCTCCTCTCCTCGCAGAAGAGGGTTCGGGGGAGAGGTCTTCATTTAGACTTACCCAAAAAATAAAGCTAGACGCGCTAGTAGTGGACCGACACACCTAAAATAGTGCATTAGCTTTTTTCGTAATCACCCCATCACCCCATCACCCCATCACCCTATTTTCATAATGCACACCCATTAGCTGTGTCAGTCTACTGGGGTGGGTTAGGTGGCAATATTTATAAATTGAAGCACAAATAGCATACAAATCTGTACTAGCATTAGGTTTATTAAAGTTAGCGTATTGTTCTATTGGCGCATATCCAGGTGTTAACATAGCTGTCATTTTATTGGTGAAACCTGCTAAAAATTCCCTAGCGGAGCCAAAATCAATCAGGATAGCTTGATCTTGGGAGTTAATAATAATATTGTCTG
>NZ_JAAHGT010000511.1 GCF_010672385.1 Okeania sp. SIO2F4 | reverse complement strand
CAACTCATCGGCTGCGGACTCCATATCCAAGTCCAAATCATCATCTGCTTCTAAGTCAGAATCTAATTCCATATCCAACTCATCGGCTGCGGACTCCATATCCAAGTCCAAATCATCATCTGCTTCTAAGTCAGAATCTAATTCCATATCCAACTCATCGGCTGCGGACTCCATATCCAAGTCCAAATCATCATCTGCTTCTGAGTCAGAATCTAATTCCATAGCCAACCGATCATCAGTTTCCAATTCCCAGTCTGACTCATCTTGGTCATCACCAGACAAATCATCCGAATCTCGATCCAATCCTGCAGCCAATGCTACTCCCCCAGCTACAGCAGCTGCCCCAGTAATTGCAGCAGCAGCAGCACTACCTAAATCATTAGAATCCTCAATTGTATCTGGCATAAGTGGCTGATCTGCTCCTGGTGACTCCAGAGCATCTTCACCTGCAGTATCCAAAGACGATATAGGTGTTGATTGGTCCAAGGGAGAACCAGATTTTACGCCTATGGCAATGTCAGGGTCAAAATTTAACCCTAAAACCTCTACTAAACTATCCGCATCTGCCTTAAGTTTAGAGAAAGGCAACATTAATGCCTCTAATTCTGGTTCCAGGGCATTGAGAACTCCCAGGATAAGGTATGACACAGGTCTCCTGCCTCCATCAGGAGTTTGGACCGTATTTTGTTCTGTCATGTGGAGTATTAACCATGGGCGATTTTTTTGGTAATACTCTAACCATTTTTGTTTTAGGGACGTTGATAATTGTTTAAAGAAAACCATGATCTTTATATTCCTTATCCTGAGATTTGCTCAATCTTATTAAACCATCATCAGGTCGAGCTTCTCATCCTCTGAGATAACTTGAGGCTTACTGGGATTTAAGTAGAAATCAGATAGTAGGGAGAACAAATCACGATCTGGAGATTCGTTGGGTACTACTCCCTCTGGAAGAGCCAAAATTTGGTCGGCGATATTCAGATAATAATTACAAACGTATTGGAGAGAAGGATCGGTTTCGGCCATTTCAAATAATGTTTTGCCTTTGACACGAGAAACTCGAATATCTTCAATTAGTGGTAGAACTTCTAGGACTGGCATTGGTACGGCTTCTACATACTTATTAATCAGATCGCGTTTGGATGTACGATTCCCTATTAGGCCAGCTAAACGTAGGGGGTGGGTACGAGCTTTCTCTCTGACAGAGGCGGCAATGCGGTTAGCTGCAAATAAGGCATCAAAGCCATTATCTGTAACAATCATGCAGTAGTCTGAATAGTTGAGTGGAGCTGCAAAACCACCACAAACTACGTCACCCAATACGTCAAATAGGATTACGTCGTATTCGTCAAAGGCGTTTAATTCTTTGAGTAGTTTTACTGTTTCGCCAACAACGTAGCCACCACAACCTGCTCCAGCAGGAGGTCCACCTGCTTCTACACAGTCTACACCACCATAGCCTTTATATATGACATCTTCTGGCCAAATATCTTCATAATGGTAGTCCTTTTCTTGCAAGGTGTCAATAATTGTGGGGATGAGAAATCCTGTGAGGGTGAATGTACTGTCGTGTTTTGGGTCACAACCGATTTGTAGAACTTTTTTACCACGTTTGGCTAAGGCTACTGAGATATTGCAGCTTGTTGTAGATTTGCCAATTCCACCTTTTCCGTATACTGAAAGTTTCACTTTTTTTCTCCTAATAATTCTCTAATCAAATAGAGCTACAAGAATCGGAAGTCAGAAGTCATAAGTCATAAGTCAGAAGTAATCTCTGATAATTGATAACTGATAACTGAAATGACTGAGTTTTAGCATTTATCAATGTCCGCGCCCTATTTGCGTAATGCTATAAACTTATTTTTTTGCTTCTCAATGGAATTATTGTCTAACTTCAGTACAAAAAAAAGGGGGTCAAAATTTATAAACGACTTTAAAAGTAATTATTTAGTTTTAATTTTTTCTAAAGTTTATTTTTTCAATCATTAATAATAATTAGTCTAAATTTTGTCATTATTAAAATTTTTATTTAATTTATTAAATATAAATAGTTACAATATTAAAAAATCTACTCACTAGCTTATATTAAGAAAAAATTTTGCTGCAGAAATCTAAGTTATCAGAGACTTTGAGACCAGAATAGATATCAAGTTTAATTTGAGTATTGAATTATGAGCTTCTAATAAATTCAATTATTAAAGTTAATAATCAACCAAGGTTAATTTTTATGACAAAAGTTTGATTTAAGTAGTGAAAATAACCAACCAGTCACAAAATACTCAAAGCTTTACTAATCAATATTTTCGACCTAGCGACACTAGAACGGTCGAACAATTACACTGAAATAAAATCCAGAATCTTGAGCATTATTGCCACGATCGTCTAGGTGTACCAAAGGCAAACCATAGTCCAAACGCAGATCGACCTCTGGCAGAAGTTGCCAAATCAAACCTATTCCAGCTCCGGCCAAAAATCTTTGGTCTGGTAAAAATTCATTATTAGGATTACTACCATCATTCCAAACAGCTCCAATATCTATAAAAGGAGTAAGCTGTATCAATGGCAAACCAGACTCATCCCGATAAACCGTAATTCTGTCCTCAATAGAAAATCGAAAACCATTATCTCCTGACCTTACATTCTGGCGATAGCCCCGTAACGACAAACCACCGCCAATAATAAATTGTTGATATGGCAACACACCAGTTGAGGACAATTGCAAATCTCCCTGGATAATCAATAAATGACTACCACTTAATCTTTGTACTCTCTGTACTTGGCCTAGCCAACTCAAGAAATGTCCATCAGGTTCTGGATCTTGCCTGACAGTAGCATCAAATAAACCAGTACCAATATTGAATTGCGATCGCAAAGCCCAAGCACCTAGTGGGTCTCTACGAATATAATCTTGTCCCAACCTAATCACAGTACTGCGATTAATACCATCATCCTGAGTGTCATTTGGATCGGCAAAATTAAAAAGTTCATCATCAAGGAAAGATTTTGTACGTTGATAAGTCAAACCCAGAGACAAAGCAAACTCTTGTCTGGGATTTCTAAATATAGGTTGACGATAACTAAACTCATATACATCTGTTGTGCCAGTAATCTTCAAATCTCCTGAAAATTCTTCACCAATTCTATTACTGTTAGGTGCTGCTCTTACTTGTAAAGTGCCATTCATGGCATTAATGGGTAAGTTATAAATAAAATCAAAGACATCTGATTCATCATCAAACAACCTAGTGGTATTATAAGATGCGACAAAAAAATCACCCCGTCCAGTTAAGTTGCGATGTAGTGCAGTCCAACCAGTTCGTTCTGAACCTACGGTGGGAGGAGAGTAGTTATCAGTATTCATACTCAACTCCACAGGATTTGTTTCTGTGACACGAACAATGAGAATACTTTCCCCTGGTGTTTGACTAGCTCGCAAACTAGCTTCAATATTTTCAAATAAAGGATTAGACCGAAGCAACCGTAGTTGATTTTCTAGCCTAGCAGTGTCCAATGGCTTTCCCACCCCAAGTCGTATCCGACTCTTTATATAGGAGTCTCGTAATCTTTTTGTGCCTTCAATTTGGATTTCTCCTAAAATCCCCTCTACAACTTCAATCTTAACTGTGCCCTCTGTGATAGTTTGGGGAGGTAAAAATGCTCTTGAGGTAATATAGCCACGTTCTAAATAAATTTCGGTAATTTTATCTGCTATTTGACGAAGTTCTAATAGAGTGACTAAACGTCCTTCTAGTGGTCCAACGAGAGTATTAATTTCTTCTGGGGTTAAAATTGTACTTCCTAATATTAAAATTCTCTGGACAGGAATTTGTTGAGTTGGTTCATCTGGCAGGGGTTGGGGTGGTGGTGGTTTTTGTAGTTCTTGTTCTTTGGGGGTTTCTGGTAAGTCAGGTTGGGGAAGGGGTTGGAGAAAGCGATCGCGATTTGGCTCTGGTCGGGGGTTTTCTGGTGGTCTTGGTGGGTTTGTTTGAGTATTTTGAGCATAACTGGGTTGACTGGGAATTAAGGTATTAATAATTTCAAAAGGAGTAAGTATTTGCTGAGTATTGGGTAAAGTTTGAGTTAATTTTTGTATTTGTGTAATGTTTTTTTCTTGAGGATAAGTTTTTGAACCTGGGATTAATTTTATCCCTTCTCTTTTTTTTAATTGAGATATTAAAGTTTTACGATTAAGGTTTTTCTGTTGATGTTTATGAATCAGTTGGGGAGTTAATTCTGATGTAAATTTATATTTTTTGAGGGATAATTTTTTGTCTTTATTAGCTTTTAGTGAAGTCTTATTCAAGAATTTATCTACAGATAATTTTTTCTCTTTATTAGCTTTTAGTGAAGTCTTATTCAAGAATTTATCTACATCTGTAGTTTTGGATATAGCTCGATCGCCTAATAGGCAAATAATTATAAATGTACTAGAAATTAATGGGATAATTTTAAACATTTCAATAGTTATAATCCAGGTATTGTCTAATTTTAGTTTCCAGATAAAAAGATGTTTTTAAGTTATTAAATTTATGGAAGAAGCCTAGAAAAAATAAACACCTTTAGATGTAAAGTTACAAAATAAAGTATTCTCATAAATTTATTCTATATTGATGTAAGCATTCAGCTGTCAGCTATCAGCTAGAAGTTATTAACTTATTATCTCATTATCGTGGAAAGAGGAATTATACCAATTCCGAAAAGTAATGCTATACTTGGGAAAGACTTCATTTATTAAGTAATTAACACAACCCGAATAAATTTTTTGCTAATAATTAGCAAGTTAATGTTAATTATTCTTATGTTTACTTTTACCCCACTCCTCTACTCCCCTACTCCCCCGCTCAATAAAATGTAGAAAAGTTTTTGAGAAATGGTATTAGTCTCCAAGGAGAGTTAAAAGTTACGACTAAAGTATAGCAATCCTAAATTGGTCGTAACAAGTTTTTTAATAGTTAAAAAGAGCTGAAAAGCATGAAAATTATGACTCCTGACTCCTGACTCCTGACTCCTAACTACTCCCAAAATACTGCAACCTAAATAGGATTGCTATATACTCCTTTAACCTGAGAAAGAATTATTCATTGATGCATCTGATTGCTGACTACTAATAGCTGAATGCCTACATATTGATTGAGAGGAAACTTAATTTAATAAACACTTATACATTAGCTATCAACTATCAGCTATTGCTTTTGGTGTCTGATAAAAGCCTGATTAATTCAGCCAGAATTAAATCTTGTTACAAAAGCCGACTCCTACTGCTAAGACCTGACAGCTAATAGCTAAATGGTTAAATATAAGTTTTTTCTGAAGCAGTAGCACAAACTATTTTATTTTGTCAATAATTGTATGGTAGAAAACCAATATTCAAGCATGTTCTCTGAAAATATTTCTTCTGAATTTAACATGAAATTTGAATCATCTGAGAGTACCCAAAAACAAAATTCTGGGCCACGGACTATTAGACCAATTGGAGTAGCCTCACTGCATAGTATTGCCTTTTCTAGAGAGACTCTCTATGCTATTGACAAAAATCGTGGTTTTCTGCTAAGGATTAACCCAAAAACAGATAATACAACTGTTATTAATCCTTATCAGACTGATGAATTTATTGATGTTACTGGTATTTCTATCTGGAAAGATACTCTCTGGTTGACATGGGAAAATAAAATTTATTTCTGTCTCAATGCTATTGGTAATTTATCAGAGGGACGTTTACAATGGCAACATTTTTTCACTTTACCTTATGCTGCTGATGGAATTGCTGTTTGGGAATCAACTGTTTATGTAACTTGTCAAAAGTTAGGTAAGATTATAGTTTTTGATAAAAATACTAAACAACAAATTACAGGATTTTATGCTCCAGGAATAGGGTTTGAAAATATTACGGTACAGGATGAAGAATTATGGCTTTGCGATCGCGAGGAGCAGACTGTTTATTGTTTAGAAAGGGGAACGGGTAAGGTTAAATTTAGCGTACTGACTCCTTTTGAATCTCCAACTGGATTAGCATTTTATCGTAATTTAACTACAGGGGAGCGACAACTTTATGTTGCTTATTCTGGAGATGAACTTTATATTAGGGATGACCCTAACTCGGAAAAACAGTATGAATTGAGTAAGCGCGATAGAACTTTTATACATCCTCTTTATTTTTATTACAATGAACAGGAAAAATATGCTGTTTCTAATGGTTTTTTAATTGAGATGTCTTATGTTGAAGAATTAGAACCATTAGATGAAGTATTTTTAGAAGATGTGGAATGGCGTATTGCTTTACCTTCAGAAACTCATCGTCAAAAAGTTAGGGAAATTTCTCCTATAGGAATGCCTTTTACTGAAGAAATTCAAGATGGTCAAAAAGTTGCTGTTTTTCGGTTTCAACCACTGCGTCAAAGTGAAAGACGGATATTTGGTTGGAAGGCTTTATTAGAAGTCAGGGCAATTAAGTACCAAATTCAACCTTTTAATGTAGAAAATATTCCTCAAATTCCACCAGGTTTTAAAGAAAAATATCTGGTAGATAATGATAATTTGGCAATGGATAAAGAGATAGTTATTCGAGCTGCGAAAGATGCTGGTTCGAGAGAAAAAAATGTATTACGTCAACTTCTGAATATTAGGAATTATGTCTATGACCAACTTTCTTATGGGGTAACAGCTAAAATTGATACTCCGGATATTGTGTTGGAAAGAGGTATTGGTTCTTGTGGAGAATATGTAGGATTACTGTTAGCTTTGGCACGATTAAATGGTATTGCTTGTCGTACAGTAGGTCGCTATAAATGTCCGGCTTTTGCTGATAGGAAAGGTGTGCCTTTAGAGCCAA
>NZ_JAAHGT010000510.1 GCF_010672385.1 Okeania sp. SIO2F4 | reverse complement strand
AAAGAACAATCAACAATTTGTGAGTATCCCTCATTATAGGTTAATAGAGATGTTAAGATATAAAGCCCAATTAAGAGGAATAAAAGTAATAATTACAGAAGAATCTTATACATCTCAATCGAGCTGTTTAGATGGGGATAAATTACCAAAATATGGAGATAAAAAACCGAAATTTAGTGGAAAAAGAGTAACAAGAGGGTTGTATAAAACCAGGGAAAATAAATTATTAAATGCAGATGTAAATGGGTCATTTAATATAATTAGAAAAGTAATTCCTGATGTCTTGGACCAAGGAATAAAGGGTTTGCCGTTTAACCCTGTGGTGGTCGATCCACTACGAACAACTGAGTTTTCAGGCTTTTGAGTAAGTTTGAGTAAGTTTAGTTGAGCGGTTGGATAATGTGAAAATAAAGTCACTGATAACTAGATAAAAACTTGCAATTTACTGAAAAAGTAGGCAATTGTCTAAAACAAAAGCTAACAAAGATTAGCTCATTAATTGATAATGGATAATGAATAATGGATAATTACAAGAAGGTTAAAACCGAGAGGATTAAATATAAAGAAATCTTATTTCTTCTCTTGGTCGATTGGATATGGCTCCGAGACCTCGCCATCCCATCCTAAGGTCATGCTCGGCTTTCCGACAGCTTTTTTCTCCTGAAAAGGAGAGGGTTTAAACCTCTGGGGATTAATTATCAATTATCAATTATCCATTATCCATTGGTGAAGGGATAAGCATAGTTTTCAAAATTTATCTTATATTAGTCAGTGCATCCGTTTCCTGATTTAACTAGCTGTTAGCTTTTAGTATTCAGCTAGCCTCCAGGGTCGTAATAGAATTCAAAATTGGTAAATTTACCTTTAATTCTAAATTCAAAATCCTGCTGATGGCTGAAAGCTGACTGCTTCTTTAAGGTAAACGGAATTAACAACGGAAAAAAGGAACAAGTAATTAATGGCACGCGCAAAATTTGAAAGAAATAAACCTCACGTCAATATTGGAACTATTGGCCACGTTGACCATGGTAAAACAACCTTGACTGCTGCAATTACAATGAGTCTAGCAGCGCAAGGAAAAGCTAAGGCAAGGAATTATGCAGATATTGATGCAGCTCCAGAAGAGAAAGCACGGGGTATTACAATTAATACTGCTCATGTAGAGTATGAAACAGAAGATCGTCACTATGCTCATGTTGATTGTCCAGGACACGCTGACTATGTAAAAAACATGATTACAGGTGCAGCTCAAATGGACGGTGCAATTCTAGTAGTTTCTGCTGCTGATGGTCCAATGCCCCAAACTCGCGAGCATATTCTATTGGCCAAGCAGGTAGGGGTTCCTAATATAGTTGTTTTCCTCAACAAGCAAGATATGGTGGACGATGAGGAACTTTTGGAACTGGTGGAACTGGAAGTTCGGGAACTTTTAAGTGACTATGATTTTGATGGAGATAATATTCCTATCGCTTCTGGTTCTGCTTTACAAGCAGTAGAAGCACTAACAGCTAATCCAGGCATAGGAAAGGGTGAAAATGAGTGGGTAGATAAAATTCTGGCTCTGATGGATGAAGTTGATGGGTATATTCCTACACCAGAACGTGATGTTGATAAACCATTCTTGATGGCGGTAGAAGACGTATTCTCTATTACTGGTCGTGGTACTGTAGCTACGGGCCGGATTGAGCGTGGTAAGATCAAAGTTGGTGAAACTGTAGAATTGGTAGGTATTAAAGATACTCGTAATACTACAGTTACAGGTGTGGAAATGTTCCAGAAAATTCTGGACGAAGGAATGGCTGGTGATAATGTGGGATTACTACTGCGTGGTATGCAGAAAGATGATATTCAACGTGGGATGGTTTTAGCTAAACCAGGTTCCATTACTCCCCACAAAAAATTTGAATCAGAAGTATATGTTCTGAAAAAAGAAGAAGGAGGTCGTCATACACCTTTCTTCCCAAATTATCGGCCTCAATTCTACATCCGAACAACAGATGTGACTGGTGCTATTGAGTCTTTTACTGCTGATGATGGTAGTGCAGCAGAAATGGTAATGCCTGGTGACCGGATTAAAATGACAGTTCAACTAATCAACCCTGTGGCAATTGAGCAAGGTATGCGTTTTGCTATTCGTGAAGGTGGGAGGACTATTGGTGCTGGTGTTGTTTCTAAAATTATAGAGTAGAACAACTTCCTGAGAGATTAAGTAGCAGAAAAGCACATATATAAATTACTGATATTTGCTTTTCTGCTGCTGATTAATGAAAGTTAATTTTTATAGTCTATTGCCAGTCTATCAAACTAGCAATGGATAATTGAAAACTAAAAATCTGAACCTAGAAAATTAAAGAGAAATGGCCACAATTCAACAGCAAAAAATTCGTATTCGTCTGAAGGCATTTGACCGCCGTTTACTAGATACATCTTGTGATAAAATTGTAGATACGGCAAATAGAACTGGAGCTACTGCTATAGGGCCAATACCTTTGCCCACAAAACGACGCATTTACTGTCTGTTGCGATCGCCACACGTTGATAAAGATTCACGAGAACATTTTGAAACAAGGACTCATCGTAGAATTATAGATATCTATCAACCTTCCTCAAAAACAATTGATGCTTTGATGAAACTTGATTTGCCAGCAGGTGTAGATATTGAGGTGAAGCTATAGATAGACTAAGCCATGAGCAAGTAAGGGTTGAGAATTCTTAATAATGCCCATGGCCTGAAGTAATTTGCTAATCTATAGTTCTTGAGATATTAGAGTAAGATTTGCTGTTACATATAGGTATGCAAGAATAGAAAAATCCGCTAAAGTATAAGAAGTATAATAAACGTTGTACATAAATATAGTCTTTTGTCTCCAGAAATTTGGGCTGAGATTGAGATAATTTAACAATGTCTGTGATAATAGAAAATCAAATAGCCTCAAGAGTCAGCGATCTGAGTTCAATAGGGTGAAATTCCTGGGCTGACACGCTACCTCTAGACACATAAGAACCTATGTCCAAGCCTCTGTATTATGACCAAGCAGAAATTGAATCAGGGAGATCATTAAAAAAGAGGAAAAGAAAAAGTAGTCCCAAATGCTTTGAGCTATGGGATAGAGGGTGTTGTAGTGCCTCCTGCGGAGGAGCTGCGCTAACACCCAGTCAGGGTAAGACTGGCAAAATAAGGATATGTCATATTTGACTATATTTTTATTAACTATAAGTACCAAAAATCTATTAATACTAGGAAAATGGCATCCTCTTCTGTAGCTGTTCGAGAACTTCCCCTATTTCCACTACCAGAAGTAGTATTATTTCCAGGTAGACCTCTACCACTACATATCTTTGAATTTCGCTATAGAATTATGATGAACACAATTCTAGAAAGTGATAAGAAATTTGGAGTTTTAATGTGGGATTCTGCTCAAGATCGAGTTGTGGCAACTGGATGCTGCGCTAAAATTGAGGATTATCAGCGCTTACCTGACGATCGGATGAAGGTTTTAACTGTAGGTGAGCAAAGATTTAGAGTTTTAGATACAGTAAGAGAGAAACCGTATTTAGTTGGTTTGGTTGAATGGATAGAAGATGACCCTTCAGAAAATGAACTTGGAGGGTTAGCAAATCAGGTTGAAGTGTTACTTAGAGATGTAGTTCATCTTTCTGGAAAACTTATGGATCAGAGGATAGAGCTACCAGAAGATGTTCCTGATTTACCAAAAGAATTATCGTATTGGGTAGCTAGCAATCTTTATGGTGTGGCAACTGAACAGCAAGCTCTTTTGGAGATGCAAGATACTGCTGCTAGACTAGAAAGAGAAGTAGAAATTCTCAGCTCTACCCGCAATCATCTTGCAGCGAGAACTGTTCTTAAAGACACTTTAAAATAATAAATCAGTAGTTTTGTAAGTTCAAAGCTTTGTGTTCACTGAACATTATTTCTAACTATTAAATTCAAGTAAACAAACATTAGAAATAATAGAATTGTAGTTCAATGTTTAGGTAGTAGGAAGTGAATCATAAACTACACTTCCTACTACCTAAACATTCTTTTTTTTTGTTACAAAAATCCTAGTAATTATTCTGAAATTGCTCTTTTACTATAATAACAATTTATTACTCAATCCTTGCCGAATTTTGAGTAATACTACTTTAACGAAACTAATTATACTAAATCGGCGTTGGTAATTGGTGGGATGATTTTCTACGCTTAGGTGACACCCATCACTTACTCTGGTTAAATATTTAGAGGTATTAGAAACAGATTACTCTTAAAGTTTCATCTTTTGATTTACCAACGCCACTAAATCTCTAAAGTTTTACTGCATCTCCTTAAGTAGTCAGTAGGGATTAATCATGGTTAGTCCATGGAGGGGAAAGGAGTCTAAAAGAGGGAGTATGTCCTGCAATTAAATTTGATATTTAGGACGAGAAGTAGTAAAACTCAATACTTACTTATAAATCATACACTTTGACTACCAGGGGCTAAGATAGACCTTTGTTCACTTTCAGCTAGTACCTTAGTTTCATCACAAGCCCATTTATAATAATCTACCAATAATTGATGGGTTAGTCTTTGTTTGATAGTCATTAATACACTTTTGAGCAAGCCATTACCAGTTGTTTCTAAAACTGGTAATGGTGTTAACCATAATGGAGGGGGTAATTCTACTTTAACCTCTAAATCAGCTTTACCCTTGAGATGAGTAACTCCTTTGATTTGCAGGGGTTCAAGAATGCCAATTAGATTGAGAGTAAAACGTTGGTTGATGTACTCTACGCCACGAATTTGACATCCCTCCGACTTTAAGTAAATTGTACCTTTAGGACTAGACCACAACCGCATATCTACAGTTGGTTGAATAGTCAACATCATAAAGTGTAGTGGACGCATTTTCAAGCGGAAACAATCTTTATCTAATTGTTCTAATCTTGTTGGGTCAACCAAAGCATTAACTAAACGCTTTGGTTGACGGAGATAATGCTTAATAGGAACTTGTTGCTCTACTACAGGAATATCTACTGATTGTGAAGCAGTAAATCTAATAATCATAATTTTTTCAAAAAATCAATATCTAATGCCTAAACTTTAATTAAAATTCACATTTTTTAATATGATTTAAATCACATTAAAGTATCTGCTCAAGTTTGGTTAATAACTGGGAGGTAATTTAGGTAAAATTAATTAATTCTCATAAATAATAATACCTGATAGATGAGAAGTAAGTAAAGAAATGTAATTTAATTTTACGAAGTGTAAATTTTTGAAATTTGTACAGATTTCCTTGAATGTGAAATCTAAAAAACAATGGAGGTTTTATGACTATATCTATCGCGCATCTTGGCCCTGCTGGAACTTATGCGGAGACCGCAGCAGTGGCATTTTCTCAAAAACTGAGTCAGCTTGGTCAAAAATCTTTTCTTTGCCCATATCCTAGTATTGCTCAAACTTTATGGGCAGTTTCTCAAGAGCAAGTTAATTTGGCAGTTGTACCTGTAGAAAATTCTATTGAAGGAAGCGTTACTATTACTCTAGATACACTTTGGCAACTGGATATTTTAGAAATTCAAACAGCATTAGTTTTACCTATTTCTCATGGATTAATATCATTAGCTAGTAGTTTTGAGGAGATTAAAACTGTTTATTCTCATCCACAAGCTTTAGCTCAATGTCAAGGTTGGTTGGAAAAGTTTTTGCCACAAGTACAGCAAATTCCAGCTAATTCTACCACAGAAGCATTAGGTCATTTAGAAACAGATCCCAGTGCTGCAGCGATCGCTTCTCAAAGAGCTGCTGAACTTTATCAATTGCCTGTATTAGCTTATCCAATTAATGATTATCCTGATAATTGTACTCGCTTTTGGGTATTGAAAAAAGGAGGTACAGAAATAGAAAATTCGGCTTTAAAACTAATAATTAATACAATAAATCAACCAGAAAATTCAGTTTTTACTTCTTTAGGTTTTACTGTACCTGCAAATGTACCAGGTGCTTTGGTTGAACCATTGCAAGTATTTGCCAAAAGGGAGATTAATATGAGTAGAATAGAATCTCGTCCGACGAAACTATCTCTAGGGGATTATTTATTTTTTATTGATATAGAAGCTAATAGTAATGATAATTACGTCAAGGCAGCGATAGAAGAGTTTAAAACTTATACAAAAATCCTCAAAATCTTTGGCAGTTATAGTATTATGCCAATCAATTTAGGGAGTAGGGAGTAGGGAGTAGAAAGAGTGAAGAGGGATGGATGGAAAGATTTGATGAGTGAAAGGTCGGCACTTTTTTGGAGCTTCACAAGATGAAAATATTTCTGGTATTGCTTTGAGGAAAAATTTCTGAAATAGAGCGATATAGCTGCCGCACTTGCTCTGCCTTTCATGTCGCTCCGCGTTTCATGTCGGCTAAGAGCCGAAAACGCGGAGCGGAACGGAGTTCTATCGCCCTATGAGTAACTCAAGTTAGTTGAATAAAAAGTCATGTGTATAGGCGAGTTACTCCATCTAAACTTTATAATATCACAATTTTTATGAGGATGCAACGGAAAATCCTTTTACCCGCGATTTTTTTTGAGCTTTAGAAAATGAAGATGTTTGTGGTTTTGCGCTGAAGAGAGAGGGATGGATGGGAGGATTTGACTGAGTGAAAAGTCGGCACTTTTTTGGGGCTTCACAAGATGAAAATATTTCTGGTATTGCTTTGAAGAAAAATTTCTGAAATAGAGCGATATAGCTGCCGCCTCACGGGGTGACAAGCTAGTTGAAAGCTATATATAGAGACGAATTTGCGTTCGGGAACTGAAGAATACTTCAACTAAAATCAAACTCTTATTGAGAATGAATGAGGTGTAGTGCGTTAGAAGAG
>NZ_JAAHGT010000051.1 GCF_010672385.1 Okeania sp. SIO2F4 | reverse complement strand
TTTACTGGTCGATCCAAATATTGACGATTATTTTCAAAACCTGGCGTGACAATTTCTGGAGCTAATGGAGCAACCATATCTATTAAAGTGCTTTTCACATTCCAATTTCCTTCCATCCAGTCTGGATAAATTAAATCTGTCTTAGCAGCACTAATTGACGGTTTATTTTCCCAATTAGGAAAATCAGCAATTCTCTCAACTAAAGTTTCTGCTGCTGCATTATTAGCCCAAAGTAAAATAATTATAATCAAGCTCAAATTCAAGATTACTTGCCAAAAATTTTGGTAATTTTTCATATACTTGTAAGTTATGTGGTTGATTTTTTTGATTAGACAATTTGCAAAGTATAGCATTTATAATTGTAAAAAAGATGGCAACTTAAAGAGATATTAAGCAGATGGCAAAATATCTTCCTATGTTATAGTATAGGATAAGCAAATACACAAAATAGATTACCCATTAGAGCCTAGTAAAAATTTTACAGTTTCAGGATTCATTATGTGTAAGTAATTTTGTTTAAATGCTTAACTGTCTAAAAAGTTATTCGGGCTAGGAGAAATAACATGGGTTTAAACAATAAAATCAAGGCAGCGTTTAAAAAACTACAGGGACAAGCTCAGGAAGCTGTAGGTGAAATTACAGGAGACAACAAACAAAAAATTCAAGGAAAGAAAAAACAAGTTGAAGCATCAGTTCAACAATCTGTTTAAAACTTAAAAGATCGAGTAAAAAAAATGATTGATTAATCCGCAAATTCTGGAAATTTTAAGGTTGAAATTTTTTTTGATTTGAGAGCATCTTGATAGAATGCTCTCTTTTAACATTAGTATTCCCACATACTATAGCGTTACAGATTAAGGCTCTTGACATTTCTAAATCCTGAAACCCTTTGACAGTCTGCTGTTCCCAGTTAAGTGTTCCCTATTCCCGATTCAAGTAGTGCGATCGAGATTAATAATTATGCAAATTCAGATTCAAACATTTACAGTCCATAAAAGATTTCCTTTGACTATTAGTCGGGGAACTACTGCTGAGAGTACCAATATTTTGGTAAAAATACAACAAGAAGATATAGAAGGTTGGGGAGAAGCTTCACCATTTTCAGTAGGAGAAAAACCACAACCTACCACAATTTTACAATACGCTTTACAACAAGTTACCCCTGCTCTAGAAAAGTTTAGTCCACTTGAGCGACAGCAAATTGAGCAAGTATTAACAGAATTGCAAATACCATCAGCAGCTAGAGCAGCTATTGATATTGCCTTGCATGACTGGGTAGGGAAAAAAGTAGGGTTGCCTTTATGGCGACTTTGGGGATTAGAACGCGATCGCATTGTGCCTATTTCCGTTACTATTGGTATCAGCTCCCCGGAAGCTGCTAAACAAAGGGTAAGAAACTGGCTAAATTTTATTGATGCGCGGGTATTGAAAGTAAAATTAGGTAGTCCCGAAGGTATTGAAGCGGATAAGGCAATGTTGATTGCGGTGAAAGAGGAAGCACCTCCAGATGCTTTGTTATATGTGGATGCTAATGGGGGTTGGAGTCTGGAGGATGCTGTAAAAATGTGTGACTGGTTGGCAAAAGTTGGAGTTATTTATGTCGAACAACCATTAGCTGCTGTTTCCGCAATGAAAGATTTACCGCATCTGTATGAGCGATCGCCATTACCTATTTTTGTAGATGAAAGTTGTTTTACTGCCAAGGATATTCCTCTGTTTGCAGACCGAGTACATGGCATCAATATTAAATTGATGAAGTCAGGAGGGTTAACCGAAGCGATGCGGATGGTTTATGTAGCGAAAGCTTGTGGGTTGCAAGTGATGTTTGGTTGTTATTCTGACAGTTGCTTGGCGAATACAGCAGCAGCACAACTTGCGCCATTAGCAGATTATTTAGACTTGGATAGTCATCTTAATTTGATTGACGATCCGTTTACGGGTGCGGTGATGGAAAAAGGGCGTTTGTTGCCGAATGATTTACCGGGGTTGGGGGTTAATGAAGTCAGAAGTTAGAAATTAGAAGTCAGAAGTTAGAAGTTTACTAAATCTGGTTGACAGAGTATCCTTTTGTGCAGATACAGCAAATTCCAAGTATATTCTGCTAAATTCTAATATGTCATTGCGAGTGAAACGAAGCAATCTCAGAAACTTTGAAATTACTTCCTGAGTGTCACAATGACAACTGTTGAACCTGATATATCTGGTAAATGTGGAACTTACCCAAAGAAACCGAGTTTTTCCTAGATGCCTATTGTTTAAACCAAAAATTTCTCCTAGCAACCGGGTTTCTGGGTTTCAGCGTGCGTAAATGCTGTTTATTCAATAGACATAGGCGTGATAATCAAAAATCAAATCAATCCCATACGCAAAAATCATCAATTCTTTCCCCTTGCTCTGTACGGACGTTGCATGCAACGTCCCTACCTCCGACCTCCGACCTCTTTTCCAGAGGAGAATAATTGCAGAAAAATTGAGGGATAAAATATTCTACTAAATCCTCTAAATTCCGCATTTATCCTGTCTCCTGTCTCCTGTCTCCTCCCCTCACCCATAATACTTTTGAGCGCAAACCCTAAATAGGTATATGCGTTATCATTTCAAGGCTAAGTTAAAAGTGTCACATCCAGTGAGCACTCAACACAATCAAACGCACTTTGAACAGTTTAGAAAAAATGCCATAACTGCTATAAAAAGCAATTAAAAAGTTCAAAAACTGTAGTAAATCCTGGAAAATACTCATATTCTGATGTTCATAGTAAACTAGAATATTCTGCGCGTTGGTAATTTCAAGGATGAATTAAGCCGGAAAAGGTAAATCTCATATTTTATTTCCTCTTTCTCTAAAACTATAATTAATCCCGCAAATATACAATGCTTAAATTTTCTCTAATTTTATGATTTTGTATTATTTAGGATATAATAAGTAATAATAATTAAACTCAACGACAAAACTTAAGTCTAATCTTGTTTTGTAAGTATCGCAATAACTATTGAAAATAGGAATAAAAATGTGATGTTAATAAATAAAGACTCTCCACTTATATTAATTGTCGATGACAACCCTACCAACTTATCGGTACTCTCAGAAACGCTGGGTGGTGCTGGTTTTCGTTTTCGAGTGGCAATGGATGGAGAAACTGCTTTGGCCTTAGTTGAGCGGAATCACCCTGAACTGATTTTGCTGGATGTGCAAATGCCTGGAATTGACGGCTTTGAAACCTGTCGCCGGCTAAAAACAAATCCTGCAACCCAAGGCATTCCTATCATTTTTACTACTGCCCTGGCTGATACAGAAAGCAAAACTAAGGCATTTGCCCTCGGTGCGGTTGATTATATTCCTAAGCCGTTTGAGCCGGCGGAGGTTTTGGCAAGACTGCGAGTACATCTTCAACTAAAACGCCTGACAGAATCCCTGGAAGCACAGGTTCGCGATCGCACAGCTACTCTGCAACAAGCTCAAGTCCAACTGGTCCAGCAAGAAAAACTCTCTAGCCTTGGCGAAATGGTGGCTGGAATTGGCCATGAACTGAATAATCCAATCAACTTTATTGTGAGTAATATTGAGCCACTGCAAGAGTATATAACTGTAATGACTAAGATTCTAAATCTTTATCAGCAGGAACATCCCAATCCTTCACTACAGTTAAGGGAAGCCATTGAGGATTTGGAGCTCGAATTCGTCCTGGAAGATATAACGAAGATTTTCAACTCTTTTAGATTAGGTACAGATCGGATCAAGAATATTTCAACCTCAATCCGCACGTTTTCTCGTTTGGATAGTGAAACTAAAGTTCTGGCAGATTTACATGAATGTTTAGATAGTACACTGACAATTTTGCAACATCGCCTCAAAGGTAAAGGCGATCGCCCGCCAATTGAAGTTATTAAGTCTTATGGCTCGTTGCCTTCAGTGCTGTGTTACTCTGGACAAATGAATCAGGTATTTATGAATATTCTAGCAAATGCAATTGATGCCTTGGAGGAAGCAATGATCCAGGGAAAATCAAGAGATTGGCTTCCAGAAATTAAAATTACAACTCAAACAACCTCCTCGGAGGAAGAAATCGTTATCAAAATCGCAGATAACGGAATTGGTATTCCTGAATCTATTAAACCACGCTTGTTTGAGGCAATGTTTACCACAAAATCAGTCGGGAAAGGTACAGGTTTAGGACTGGCTATCGCTCATCAAATTGTTGTAGAAAAACACAATGGTTCACTTAATGTAAATTCCCAAGTTGGAGAAGGAACAGAATTTACAATCGAAATTCCGATCGTTGAAAATACATGATATGCACGCAAGAAGCACAAGAATGGGCAACAAATTCAAGAACTTTCAACTTTGATATGATGTAACTTTTATTCCTTTTGCCCAAGAGATTTTGCAACTAGCGAATAGTTTCCAGCTTAAACGCCTGGAAAAATTTATAAAAAACTATATTGGTTAACTCAAAGTATGAAGAAGCTAATCAACAAATTAACTCACAAAAAATCTCTCAGAATTGTTTTAATTATCCCCTTTATTTTGCAAATTCTCACTGCCGTTGGATTGGTAGGTTATCTTTCTTTCAAAAATGGAGAGAAAGCTGTTAACAAATTGGCATTCGAGTTACAAGATGAAATCACTTACCGGGTTGAAGACCACATTAAAGATTACTTAGAATATCCACACATTATTACTCAAAGTAATATCAATGCTTTTCAACTTGAGCAACTGAATGTAAATAATATGGCTGCTTTAGAACAGCATTTCTGGAAACAAGTTCAGCTTTTCGAGTCTGTTCGTAGTATTTATTTTGCAGGCAACCCTGAAATTGGAGAATATGCCTTCGCCCGACGTGAACCTGATGGAACATTTGTGGTTAAAGACTTTATAAATTTCCCGATGCGCAATACTTTTGCGATAGATGATCGAGGTCAGCGAACTCAATTGGTGAACTCTAAGCCATTTTATCCTCGCCAAAGACCTTGGTATATTACCGCAGTAGAAGCAGGTTATCCCACCTGGGGTAAAGTTTATAATTTCACGGATGATGGCATACTTGGAATTACTTTCTCCGCACCCATTCAGGATAACTCAGGAAACTTTCAGGGGGTTTTAGCAATTGACCTAATTCTCAGCCTGATTAGTGATTTTCTGCGTGAACTTACGATTAGTCCTTCAGGTCAAGTTTTTCTGATTGAACCTTCAGGGTATCTAATTGGAAGTTCAACATCTGAACAGCCATTTTTACCAGGCAAAGAGGATGAGAAGGCACAACGACTCCAGGCGAAAAACAGTCAACATCCCCTGACTCGAAGCACAGCTCAATATTTGTTAAATCATTTTGGCGATCTTTCCCAAATCACCGAAACACAACAGTTCAGCTTCAAAATTGATGAAAAGCTTCTGTTGGTTGAAGTGAGTCCGATCAAGAATCGGGGTATAGATTGGTTATGCGTTGTTGTCATCCCTGCATCAGACTTCATGGCAGAAATTAATGCCAATACTCGCACGACAATTTTGCTCTGTATCGCTGCTTTAATTATTGCGACCATTATTGGAATTATCACGGCACAATGGGTGACAAAACCCATTTTACGTTTGAATAATGCAGCAAAAGATATTGCTCGCGGAAAATGGAATAAAACTATAGACCTGAAGCGTTCTGATGAAGTGGGAGAATTAAACCAATCTTTCAATCAAATGGCAAGTCAGTTGAGAGATTCATTTGAAATGTTAGAGGCAAGAGTTGAAGAGCGAACCGCTGAATTGGCGGAATCTAATCAACAACTGCAAGAAGCCAAAAAACAGGCAGAAAGTGCCAACCAAGCCAAAAGTGAATTTCTCGCCAATATGAGCCATGAACTCCGTACACCCCTCAACGGCATTCTTGGCTACGCTCAAATTCTCGAACGTTCCTCAACAATGAATGACAAAGAGCGCAAAGGTATTGCCATCATCAAACAATGTGGCTCTCACCTGCTGAACTTAATCAATGATATTCTCGACCTCTCCAAAATCGAAGCCCGCAAACTTGAACTTTTAGTCAATGAGTTTCATTTCCCCTCCTTTCTCCAAGGTGTTGCCGAAATATGTCGCATTCGGGCTGAACAAAAAGGTATAGATTTTGAGTACGCACCTGATGATAATTTACCCATAGGTATTCGTGCTGATGAAAAACGACTACAGCAAGTACTGATAAATCTCCTGAGCAATGCCATTAAATTCACTGATGCTGGTAGCGTTACCTTTGCCGTAACAGCCAATAAACTGGAACAAAAGCAGGGCAGATATCATCTGCACTTTGAAGTCAAAGATACAGGTATAGGCATGACCCCAGAGCAACAGCAGAAAATATTCCTGCCATTTGAACAGGTGGGCGACCGCAAAAAACAGACAGAAGGAACAGGTTTGGGATTAGCCATTAGTCAAAAAATTGTCACACTTATGGACACTCAACTGGAAGTACAGAGTGAAGCAGGTAAGGGCAGTACCTTCTGGTTTGATGTGGAAGTTCCAGAAGCACAAGAATGGGCAACAAATTCCAGAACTTTCAACCAGGGAACTATCTTAGGTTATCAAGGTAAAAAACGCCGTGTTTTAGTCGTTGATGACCGTTGGGAAAATCGCTCCGTGGTGGTGAGTTTGTTAGAAATGCTAGGCTTTGAAATGAGTGAAGCGGAAAATGGAAAGGAAGCTCTAAAAAAAATGATGGTATTGTTGCCGGATGTGGTGATTACCGATCTAATGATGCCAGTAATGAATGGTTATGAATTCCTAGAGAACATCCGTTCGTCGGCCAAATTCAAGAATGTTGTGGCGATCGCTTCTTCTGCTAGTGTGTTTGAAAGTAATCAACAGGAGGCTCTTGATACTGGAGCGGATGTATTTTTGCCCAAACCTATACAAACTGATAGATTATTGGAAATTTTACAGCATTATCTGAATCTAGAGTGGGTTTATGAGCAACAGACTACAGTATTAGCTGAGGTAAATGAAGTTAGGCTAGATGATGGAGTTGTTTCCCCTAGCAGTGAAGTCTTACAACAATTACTCACTCTAGTTGAGGATGGTGATATTCAAGGTGTTGTAGAAGTTGCCGAAAATATTCTAGCATCTGAGGCAACCCTAAACTCTTTTGCCAAAGAGATTTTGCAACTAGCGAATAGTTTCCAGCTTCAACGGTTGAAAACTTTTATTAAAGAGCATCTTGATGTTGATTATGGGTGAATGGTTGTAGGCAGGGTAAACACATCTAAATTCGGGAAGTTAAAGAAACCCAGTTTTTCCTAGATGTCTATTGTTTAAACCAAGTTTCTGGGTTTCGGCGTGCATAATATCATGTCCGGATAATCAGTGATCAAAAAGTTTTTCTTTGTAGTAGGGCTTTAGCCCTGTATGCACTTAGGGCTAAAGCCCTACTACGAACTTTAAATTATAACTATTTAACAAACAATAAGCGAGTTTTTTGTCGTTGATAATGTAGGGGCGGGTTCCATATTAAATTAATCGGGATGAATCATCAAATTAGATCAACCCGACCTTAGATGTACTGCGCTGCCTAGAGGGGGGCGGGTTTAGATAAATTAATATCATGTATCAAGGTTTTCGGCTAAACCCGCCCGTACACATCGCACTGATAACTGATAACTGATAACTGAAAAACCCGTCCCTACACATCGTACTGATAACTGAAAAAACTCGCCCCTACCAACCCACAGAATAACAGGGAAAACGATTCGCTTTTATAAAACTTATCGCTGTTTGAGCTATTGCTGGAATTTCTATCAATACAATTTTTTCTATCAAAAATGGTAATGGTATTTGTCCGGGGGATACTTTGGTTTTGGGAACTTTGCTTAATATTCTCTTACGCACTATGATATGGGAATTGTCATTGCGAATGGAGCGTCAGCGTAATGTTTGCGGAGCATTCCGTAGGAAAGCAATCTCAACGTTCGAGATTGCTTCGCTTCACTCCGTTACGCTCGCAATGACACGGGGTTTTCTGCTTCCATCAGGTAATGGACGTGATTCAGCATGATGCACAAGGCGTAAAGTTTGAATGGGTACTTTTCTTGTGCTTGTTTGATGATATGTAATACCAATTCTCAAAAAGAATGCTATACTTGATACTGCTATCACATATATGTAAAAAAAATCACTTAGGGTTTGCGATACTGCTGACCCAACGCTCCGCGAACGCAAAAACGATATGCAGTATTTTATAAACTTGTTTCCACAATCGAAACAGGCTGATGAAAATTTTCAAGTATACCTACTTTTCTTAAAGCTTCAATAATGAACTGCCATCCTGTTAATGAAGCTACAAAATTATGGTTAATATTTAGTAGGATTTTGTCAAGAAATTCTCTTAAGTCTGGTAAATCTCTAAATACTATCCACTTCAGTCTTTGTTTTATTGCTAACCATAGTCTCTCTATAGGATTAACTTCTGGACAATAACTTGGTTGAAAGTAGGGGTTGCGAAGATCGGCGAACGTATAGGTTGACCCTCCAAATCCAAGCCTCATCAGGCCACTCAACTCACTAAAGTCGATTGTCCCGTCACCACTCGAATCACTACCACTCCACTCCAAAGTCACATCACCCTTGTCTGTCTCAAACGTGGTGACGAAAGATGCTGCTTGTGCTGAAGTGAGACAGAGGGAAAGGAGCGAGAGCATCGAGACAGTCGCACCGCCGAGAGCTTTCAGGAAATGCTTGCAAAAGCGAGATGATTTGACATTTAGGTTTTGGAAATTTTTGTTCATTGTTTGTGTCCAAAGAGATTAATTTTTTTCTGGTAGATACTTCCCTTTGTTTATTAAGATTTGTGTCATTACATCAATCATAATCAACCCCCCTAGTGTCAAGAGCATTTCGCCTACTTCATTAAATCTTCATTAAATAAGGAAATTTCCTCATCTTCTTCATCACTTCTTCATACCATTACAACATCTTATGCCTAAGATTGCGATCATTTATTTGATGAAAATTATTGAAAGGGACGGGGAGGAAAAAAGTAGGGGCGGGTTCCCCGCAGAGTCTTCATGGGAAGTCAACAGGCATCAAATCAACTCGCCCCCAGACGATATGGCTGCACAGGGCGGGGGGCGGGTTTTTGATGAATTAATGCGTTTGTATCAAGGTTTTTGGTGAAACCCGCCCCTACAATTTTTTCAACTTGCGTATTATATACTGGCTATCTTTTTATTATATAGCAGTTCTCGTTCTCTGTGAGCTACAGTTTTAGATCCCCCCTGACCCCCCTTAATAAGGGGGGAACTGCTTAAAAAGGGGGGAACTAACAAAAAGTCCCCCTTTCTAAGGGGGATTTAGGGGGATCGTAAATGTACCTCGTGCATAAATCCTTTTTATTCAATTTAATTGAACCTCTTTTCTAACATTTACCAATACTTTGTCACCTCTAGTCAAACTATATTCACCCCTCCATTTTCCCTTAGCAAGAGACTGAGAATTATTGCGTTTTCCCACATATCCCATCCATGTTTTTTTAGCAGATTTAATTTTCTTTTTATTGTCTATTACTCGATCGCCGTTAGGAGCAAATAATTGATAATGTTCCTCATCCCCAGGCAACACGCCATAAATTTGCACCCAAAATATTAATGCAGCACTATTTCCTGGCAAAACCGTATCGTAAAATTTGCCAGACCACAAATCATCCATAGTCGGTGCCGCATCAGCAAACCCACTCCGAATAAAACCAGTCGGTTTATAATTCAACGGTTGTTGCCAAATTGAATTACGAGCAGTATTACAACCACTCTTAGCATTAACTCCCACAAATGGATCGACAATTTCTCCCTGATATCGAAAGCTCAAATGTACATGAGGAAAGGAAGCTAAACCCGACTCTCCCACCATTCCCAGTTCAGTACCTGCTTTAACAACTGTTCCTGGTTTGACAACAACACTACCATTGCGGAGATGGCAATATTGAGTTTCCCAACCATTACCATGATCTATAACCATTCCATTCCCACATTCAATATTCTTGACCGCATCTTTATCTGCTTGATTTTTGATTCGGCGATCGCTTATTCCGTCTCTGACTCGTAACACTTTACCAGGAGCAACCGCTTCTACCGCTACACCTTTCGCCATAATTTTTTCATCAGATATGGCAAAGTCTGTTCCTTTGTGACCGTCGTAAGTTTGCCTCCCGCAACCAAAATCTACTGCTTTTGGACTAGGGTCGCGATCGCTATACAATAAAATAAAGCAGTCTTGGTCTAGCTTACATTCAATAGGTATCGCAAATTTGGGATTATTTGAAACTTGAGCAATAGAGTTGTCAATGACGGAATTTTGAAATAGTGGAGTATTAGCATTAGCAGTCAACAGGTAGTTGGTAGCTAATATTATTACTAATGCGGTAAGAAAACCATAAAAATAATTTTTAAGTTTCATATTTTTTCTTTAGTTATCATCGTCTAATATTACAAAAGCAAGTAGATAACCAGATCGGCAAGCTCTTGAGGAAAAGAAGCTTTAGCAATTATTTCCAGGTATTGTACGCATTTACCAATGGAAACCCGCCATTGGTGAGCATAGATAACTCCAGAAAAACTTATACTCTCAGCTTGACGGCGACTACCTTCATATAAAATCCGGTTAAACACTCGTCATTGCGACCGACAGTGAAGCAATCTCCTAAACCCCTGATATTGCTTCCTTCCACTCCGTTCCAGTCGCTGCGGACTTAGGTATAAGAATTATCCGGATTTGATATCAGCCAGAAAATCATCATCTTGAGTAAACAAGACACGCTAAAGTTGAGTAGCGCGATTAAATACTGTCGGATCTGCTTCTCCAGATAGACTATCTTCTTGAACTGTCAACACATCTATACCTCGCTGACGCAACCCTTCTGTAATTTGCCGGGCTACATTTTCATCCATATACAGAGCTATACTCACTTAAATTACTCCCTCTGCTTTCAGTCTTTTGACTAACGGCGACTCTCCTACTTCTCGGCGTAATTTTTCTGCATCTATTTCTGGTTGATTATCCCAATAATAAGCTAGAGCAGAATAAATTTGACTCATGCTCAAATGAGGATAGTTTTCCTGCAACTCTTCTGGTGTCCAACTGTAAGCTTTAACTGAGGTAATTAACTCAACTACTTTCATCGTGCTTCCTGTAATAATAGGGACGTTTTTTTCGTCGAGATGTACATATTTATATTCGGTTTTGGTAGTTGTCATAGTTTTTAATTGATAATACAGAGCGATCGCTCTGTTGACTATCTTTAATGATAATTCAGTTTTCAAATTTTTGTCAAAGGCGATCGGGTATACTGTTTCGTACTCGTATCACTTTACCAGGGGCAACCGCTTCTACAACTACACTATCGTAAAGAAATAATCAATTATTTCCCCTACTACCTACTCCCTCGTCTAGCTTGAAAATGTGGGTAAAGAGCGAGTCAATGAAGACCTCTCCCCCAACCCTTCTCCTGCTCCGAGAGGGGGGAGGTTTTACCCACAATTTTAGTCTGGACGCGCTACTACTCCCTTTTCTGGAGAGGTTTAGTGAAAATCAGGATAAACCATACACATAACGCCCGACTTTCCTATACGAGGCTCCACTTTGGGAGAGCGGGAACTTCCCAGGGGGAAAGTTAAAGGCTTTTCTCCAATTGATAAATAACATAGGGAGCTATCCTCATCTCATCTTTCCAATGAAGTGGATCTGAGCTGTTCCCAAGAGGTCTAAATTCCTGTTTGACCCTCAAACCAGCTTGGATAAACGCCATTTTGTAGTCGTTGTCGCTCCAAAAATAATCGGTCACATCAATGTTTTCCGGCAGCAAGCGAGCCTTAACTTGTTGCCCCGAATGGAGGGGTGGCTTATTCTCTGGAAAGTCTACTAGGCAAGATAGCCAATTTCCTTGGTAAAACTCTTCTGTGTTAGTAACTACTATACCAACGCCAGATGGACAGATAATTCGAGCCATCTCCCGTACAATTAGATCGAGATCGTTCCGGTTGCCAATTTCAAGTAACATCCAGCTTGAGAAAAAAGCCGGAAAATATCCATCCACAAAAGGCAAACCTTGGTTGGGTTTCAGAAGATGGTATTCACCTTTTGGATCTGCTTTCCTGGCCAGTGCAATCATCTCTGGACTGATGTCTACACCTACAACATTATTCCCCAGGGCTTTCAAAAAACGGCTTGAACGACCTGTACCGCAGCCAATATCGAGAACAAAGGAGTCCCTCAGCAAACGGCGTTCTGCAACAGTCCGAAAGGCGAGGTAGTCTGTATTATTTAGTTCTCTGATAGCGTATTGTTCAGCTTGTTGGGAATAGTCAGGACTAGGCATAGTTATATCATTTTTGATTGAGAAGTTATGTATTTGCTATTAATATCATGTCCGGATGAACAGTTATAAATAATTCCGCAGGAGTCAGGAGTCAGGATAAAAGAATGTATTAGGAGAGAGAAGTGTTTTGATCGCTAATTATCCGGACATAGTAGCGCGTCCAGACTAAAATTGTGGGTAAAACCTCCCCCCTCTCGGAGCAGGAGAGGGGGTTGGGGGAGAGGTCTTCATTGACTCGCTCTTTACCCACATTTTCAAGCTAGACGAGTTCATTAATTGATAATTGATAATGGATAATTGATAATTACAAGAAGGTTTTAACCGCACGGGAATTGAATATTGGGAAATATCATTTCTTCTCTTGGTCGATTGGAGGCAAGCGAGGAGACCTCGCCATCCCATCCTACGGAATGCTTCGCTTTCCGACCGCTTTTTTCCCCTATCCAAGGGGAGGCTTCAAGGCGCGAATTAATTATTAATAATTAATTAATAATTCGGTAATAGTATAAATGGATATTTCGGGAGAGTCAACGTATTTAAAACGTATTTAATTAGAGGCTTTTCCATAATGCGTGCTTTCTTTATCCCCCAATCTCCCCATCTCCCCATCCCCCATCCCCCATCTCCCTATCATAAAAGGGTTTCAATACTTATGGGTAAAGCATAGCTTTCAGGGCGGGGTCTTGAAAAAGCTGAGAGCTGACCCCTAATAGCTGAATGCTTACAATAATGTTGTTATTTTTGACTATGAAATGGGCAACCACCAGCAGTTAAATCTTTGATAAATTTACTATTATTGAAATAATGTTCTACAGATAAAATTTTTAAATCTTCAGTTAATCTAGCAATACTCATCCCAACCATTTCAATAGTTTCACCAGTAGGTTGATACTCTTTAAAATTACCCTTAAAAGTTCCCCAATGGCGCCATTTAAAAGTAACATTTGGCGGTCCTGAAAGCACTTCCATTACTTCCCAAAGAAACCCATCAGGAAAAGCTGTATGAAAAGTTTCAAAGGATGATTTAAAAGTTTCTTCTTCTGGATTATAATGTTTATTTTTACCAATAAAAAGATTGTATGTTCCTTGTTCTGCTGTTTCTTTTGCGGTATATTCTTTACCTCCATTACTACTCATCCGAAATTTATCGGCAACAACAGATAACCACTGCTGAGGATTAGTTTTATTAGATGCTTCCATCTCAAAAGTTCTAACTAAGTTATGAGCGATCGCTTCTAAAGATCCTTCTGGATGATGATATTTTCTTTCTTGTTGGAAAACTCGATCGTTGTGAGAATAGTCTGGTCGTGTTCCGTCTCGCCATTCCACTCCTTCATCATTAGCAATGACTTGTTCTCTATCTTGTACCCAAAGTGGTAGTTCTGTAGAATTAGTATTACTCATATTTATTTTCAATCATTAGTTTTCAGACTTTAATTTACTAGATTATTTTTGAGGAGAATAGCTATTACATAATTATTTAATTGTTTTTGATTAAAAGTAAAGAGAAGTAAAAAAATATCGTTGTTGAATAACTGTATAATTTTTAGCAGTCAGTAGCCATACTATTTTAAAGTCAGTAGCTATACTATTTCAAGAAGTTTTTTCTTTTGCCTAGAGTGGGAGGTATTGATGATTTGGTTGACAAGTTTGACTATTCATCTAACTAAAAATCAAAGTTTAATACCTAAAATGCAAAAAAATAGGTAAGCATTCAGCCATTAGCATTCAGCATTTCCTGCGGAATGCTGCGCAAACAGCTTTTAAAAGTACAAGACTTACTAAAGTTATCTCATGGCCTTTTTATTTCCTGCGGAATGCTGCGCAAACATAAGTTTTAATTCTCTTTGGAGACTAATTCCTCCTTTCGTATGATAGTGACTTAATAACTCATAGCTAATAGCTGACAGCTGACGGCTGAATGCTTACAAAAATAGTCAACATTCTTTATTCAAGTTAAAGTCATCTTTACTCAAAGTATATTTAACACCTGCTTGCTGAGATTCTGAATAAACAAAATTTCGCTCAAATTTTAATCCTACTTTTTCCATAACTCGAATAGAAGCTTTATTTTCTGACAAAGCACTAGCAACTACTTGTTGTGTTTCCAACTCTAAAAAACCTTTCCGAATTAAAGCTTTTGAACCTTCAGTTGCATATCCTTTTCCCCACATTTTTCTTTGTAACCGATAACCAACTTCAATATCATCAACTTGGTACAAAGTTGCTCCCATATAACTATCTAAACCTGGTCGAAAATGAAACCAACCAATAAATTTATTACTTGATTTTTCAATAGTCACCCAAAAACCATAACCAGGATATTCTTGGTAATATCTGAGAACTTTAGGTAAAAATTCATTTTTAATCTCATTGTATGAAGTCGGTGTTCGAGAGCGATCGCCTAATTTTGTAAATCTAGTTACTTCTGGGTCACTATCTAACTGAAATAATAATTCTGCATCAGTTTCAGTAAACTGTCGTAAAATTAATCTTTCTGTCTCTAGAAAAATCTTCATTGAATTTTTAATAAAAAAATAGCTTCTTTTGAGCAGGGGAATCTTTACTATAGCACTACGCAGGACGCTGAAATTTATAAATGCTCAAACGAGCGTCAGGAATTACTTCTTATATCTAAGTTGGATGATTAGTTATTGTAGTCATTGCGACTGGAACGGAGTGAAAGGAAGCAATCTCGTGCAACCCTTGAGATTGCTTCCCTTTGGTTGCTGCGGACGACTTTTCAAACGTATTCTATATGACTTGTGACTTGCGCGTAGCGCTATACTATTCTCCTATTTCTGGTTTTTGCTATCTATTAAGTATGGCAGCAAAAACGGTTCTAGAACAAAATAACCCTATCTATGCCAAAGAAATCATCAATTGTTTCAATATTTTGAGTTAAGTTTAAATTCGCTCCACCTTCAATTATAGCAACAGTATCTACCTCAATAGTATTATTCTCTATTGATATTGATTGGTACTCAATGACTAAATCATTACCTGATGGGAAAACGTGAATATTATCTCTTGAACTTTTAAATATCTCAATAGAATCACCCTCAAATTGGTTAAAGTCTACTATTGTTGCTTCACCCTCACCTAAATAGAAAGGTACAGCTATTGGCATTATACTACGACCTGTAGCTGAAGTAGTTCCTAGGATAAACTGATTGACTCCTGCAGTGCCAATTAGGCGATCGAACTCACCTAGACCATCACTACGGTAATCTCTTTCAAAAAAATAATCTACTGCAACTCCTGTTATTTCTACAAAATTATTTTCAGCTCCCACAGGACTAACAATATCGCTGCCACTTGTTCCACTAAAAACAGCAGCACGACTTTCATTAATACCAAAGTTGAGATAATGTTCTAAACCAGAACTAATAAACCCATTATTGACAGCTTCAGCAACAGCAGGATTATTTGCTAAATATTCGCCTTCGACAAAAGACACTTCTAGAGGTAGAGGTTGACCAGTTGGAGGTTCTTGGGAACCAAAGCGGAAGTTACTGTCGTTCAAAAGTAGCTCGTTAGTAACAGGATCGACCACATTCTCAACTACAGCTAATTTTGTTTATTATTGACTTTTAATTTAGTCTTGATTGATTGCATTTCAATTTATCGGCCACCTCTTTTAAGGGGGTTGCACATTATGGAATGATATTGCCAAAAATTAGTTTAGACTTTAACTAAAAAAAACATTAATTAGTCATTATAGCAATTATCAAATCCAAAATCCTGTTCATCAAAAATATAAAATCATTTGTCACTGTGCAATGCCCTTTTAAGAGTTTAATAAGTTAGACATAAATCTAGTATATCACAGTAAATGTCTATTTATGTTAAATTTTGTCTAATTATTTTAATACTGTTTACAGCCCCCAACCAAGGTGTCAAAACCACCACCCCCATCACCTGTAGAACCTGTTTGATAAATGCGATCGCCTTGAGCATTTAAAGTAACAGGTACTCCGATAAAGTCTATTTCTCCTCCTGGTATACCCACGGGTAATTCTGGGATAAATTCATTGCCAATGCTACCAGTAAAAGCAGCAGGTCGCAGTTCAAACTGCCCAAACTGGAGATAATGATCGAAACCAGATGGGATCAAACCACTATTAACTGCTGCTGCAACATTAGGGTTTTCCAGTAAATATTCACTTTCAAAAAATGGCATGATTTCCTTTTAGTTAAACTAAGTTTTTTACCCTTGATTTTACCAAGAAGAAAAATGTTTCCAGATTTTAAATAAAACCGTTTTCTACCAAAAATTCTGGTGTAATATCTTTTAAATTATTGACAGTAGAATTGTCTTCTAAAGCTGGTGGTAAAACCGAATAATTATTAGATCCATGACGCAGAAATTTAGCTACATATTTACCAAGAATATCTGCTTCAATATTTACTAAATTACCAGGTTTTAAATGACTCAGATTTGTTTCATTAAAACTGTGGGGAATAACTGCTACTTGAAACCAGTTGCCATCCACATCACAATCAGCCACAGTTAAACTAATACCATTGACTGCAATACTCCCTTTCGCTACAATATAGGGCGCAATCTGACGTTCCCACCTTTCATCTGTTGTCTGTGGCGCTGTAAATTTCATTTCCCAGGCATTAATAGTTTCAACAGAGCTTTGCAAACATCCAACCCCATCAATGTGACCCGTGACAAAATGGCCTCCCAGCTTGCTGCCTGCTCTTAATGAAGTTTCAAGATTCACATACCTATCCGATATTTTGCCTAGGATACTACGTTCTAAGGTCTCAGGTGATACGATCGCCACAAATCCTTGAGCTAAAATATCTATTACTGTTAGACAAACACCGTCTACAGCTACACTATCACCAATGGCCAAACCTTCTAAGATGATTTGGCTATTACTAGATGATTCCAGAGAGACTAAA
This sequence comes from Okeania sp. SIO2F4, assembly GCF_010672385.1. GTDB lineage: Bacteria > Cyanobacteriota > Cyanobacteriia > Cyanobacteriales > Microcoleaceae > Trichodesmium. The sequence goes on along the minus strand of NZ_JAAHGT010000051.1, from coordinate 4,981 downwards.
ATTTGACTTTCTGCTAAAAGCTTAATTTTTCCTAAAGCTTGAATTAATCCTGTAAACACTGTTTTTCCTCTGATTAATTAATTAAAGTTTAGTTAAATTTTATGAATAGTTACACCAATACTACCCTTGAGGTTAGGTTGTCTATATCATCATGGTGAACTATTAGTTAAGGTAGAACCATACTCCGAAAAGATCGAACATAATAAATAAATGTAAAAATAATTAATATAGGTAAATATCAAGCCAGATTAAAATCCAGTTGTTCCTTACCTATAATCATTTATATCCTATAAAGTTTGACAAAAATTATTATAAAATGAGGCCGAGTCGATGATTGAAATGAAAGTCGCTGGAATAGCATTGGATGCAGCAACACGCAATCCAATTGTATTGTTAAGAGATAGTACAGAGCGGCGTGCCTTGCCTATCTATATAGGTCAAGATCAGGCCAAGGCAATTATTGGTGCTCTGGAAAACCATCAGCCACCACGTCCATTGACTCACGACCTTACGGTCAGTATTCTAGAATCACTGAATGGGGTTCTGGAAAAAGTGGTGATTCACTCATTGCAAGATAACACATTCTATGCAGTGCTAATTGTGAAGCAAGGGGAAACTAAAAAAGAAATTGATGCCCGCCCCAGTGATGCCATCTCTATTGCCCTACGTACAAATAGCCCCATTTGGGTGATGGAAGAGGTAGTAGCAGATGCCTCTATCCCTGTAGACCGAGATGCAGATGAGGCTGAAAGGCAAGCATTTCGGGATTTTGTGTCAAAACTTCGCCCTGAAGATTTAATCAAACGTGGTGGCTCTAGCACTGGTGGACTATCTTGATACCGTTTCAGGGAAGTCAAAAGTAAAAAATTAAAAGTCAAAAAAAGATTGATTTCGCAGAAAACTTGAACAGCCTATTTGAGATGTTTGGCCAAAGTTAGTATGAGCGATCGGCTATCAATTTTAGTCTGCTCCCTTTCTCTCTTAGCCAGATTCTAGGTGGTTTTATGTACTGAACTTACAGGCAAACCACTATTACAATTAATTATAGGTTTTCAGAGCGATCGCTATAGCGCTACGCTTCAACAATTAATAATTAATAATTAATAATTAATAATTAATTATTACCTCTCCTTGAAACAGATAGGATTGACTAATCATGAAAAATTTTTTCTTTTTTCCCCTTAAAAGGTGAGGCGCATACCCACAATTTCTCGGTAAGTCAGACAGAATTCAGAAGTAATCTATGACTTAGTTTCCGGTGCGTATATGCTTCCCTAGAGAATGCTTTGCGCCGATAAAAACACAAACAGCATTTAGTCACATCCGCGCCCTTTGCTTAGATCGCTAATTAACTATAACTAAAAACTAAAAACTAAAATATACAGGTGCATTACCGCAGGTTTGGCAAAACGAACTTAAACCTCTCAGTTTTTTCCTTGGGTACTATGCGATATTTGGTATCCGAGGAAAATGCTGTACAAACAATACAGCAAGCTGTAGATATGGGTATTAACCATATTGAAACAGCTAGAGGTTATGGTAAAAGTGAAAAGTACTTGGGTACAGCTTTGGTATCTGGATTGCAGCGTGCCCAACTTTATATAACAACAAAAATTATACCAACAAAAGATGTCAGTCTGATAGAAAGTTCTATAGATGAATCATTGGAAAATCTAAGTATAGACTATTTAGACTTTCTAGCTATTCATGGCATTAATACTTGGGAACATTTAGAAATTACCCATCATGGCATTAGAGCGCTTCAGAAGGTGATGGATGATGGGCGAGTCAAAAATATTGGTTTCTCAACTCATGGGCCTTTAGATGTAATCTTAGCGGCCATTAATACAGACTTTTTTCAATTTATTAATTTACATTACTACTACTTTTTCCAACGTCATGCTCCCGCAGTGGAGTTAGCCCACCAAAAAGATATGGGCATTTTTATTATTTCTCCGGCAGATAAAGGTGGGCAGTTATACACACCACCTCCTACTCTCCAGAACTTGTGTCAGCCTTTTTCTCCACTGGAATTAAATTATCGATTTTTATTAAGCGACCCTAGAATTACAACTTTAAGTGTGGGTGCTGCTAGGCCACAAGAATTAGAATGGCCTTTGACCATGAGCGATCGCACAGAACCTCTAACTTTTGAGGAAACAGAAATATTTCAGCGTTTGGAAAGCGAGGCTTTACAGCGCTTGGGAACGGAGAAATGTAGCCAATGTTATGCTTGTTTACCTTGTCCAGAGGATATTAATATTCCAGAAATTCTGAGATTAAGGAATTTGGGGATAGCTTATAATATGACAAGGTTCGGTAAATACCGATATGGGATGTTTGAAAATGCTGGTCATTGGTTTCCTGGTAAGAAAGGCAACCGATGTACTGAATGTGGCGAGTGTTTACCCAGATGTCCGGAAAAATTGCATATACCAAGTTTGTTGAAAGATACCCATCAGAGATTTAAGGGTGCATCTGGTCGTCGGTTGTGGGATTAAATTTTTTAGATATTGTGTTAGATTGTTCAAAACAAATAGAAACCATTATTTTATTCATTAATTGATAATGGATAATTACCAAAATATAAGGTCTAAAGCCTCCCCTTTTAAGGGGATGAAAAGAATATTTAATTCAGTATTTCAAGCCTTGGACTTTAGTTGGAGGTACTGATAACTGATAACTGAAATGACCTCTTTAACAATTGATAATGAATAATTATTTTTGTTTTTGGCTGTTGCCGACATGAAACGCGGAGCGAATTGAATTGCTTTTGGGAAGCATGACAAACGGAAAGCTTTCCACAAAGCTTTCCGCAATTATTAATTATTAGGAGAGGGTTTAAATCTTTGGGGATTAATTATCAATTATCCATTATCCATTATCCATTGGTAATTAGGGTCTATGGAAAAATTTTTGGGTTCCGAGAGTAAGAAGCAAGCTTTTAGACCCAATTATCTCGATAACAAATTAAGGAGTTACCGAGTTAAGAGTGAATAAATATGTTAAAAAGTTTTTTAGTTTTTTTTTAATCCTAAATTTGATTTAGGGCAAATGCTATATCTGTTACCTTCCATCTAATTTCAAGTAAATTAGAGAATTTGAGTAAATATTTGCTGCCAACTTCTGTTTCCTTTTCCCTATTACCGAATAATTAATAATTATTAATTGTTAATTAAATACCTTGGTTCAAAGCCTCCCCCATAGGGGTAAAAAAAGAAATAATATTTCCTTATATTCAATTCCGTTGCGGTTTTAACCTTCTTGTAATTATCCATTATCCATTATCCATTATCCATTAATGAACATCGCACCTCTAACATTCTTTATATTTAGCAAAAATGTCGGCAGAAGTACCCACCAAAAAAGACGATCGGGATACTAATATTTGATGAAGGGATGAATGGCTAGCAAAATATCAGGACTTACGCATCAGGTACGAAAAATTAGGATTTGAGATTGCTTAAGAGTCGGTCGATAGGGACGAAAATACGTTGCAGGTGCGTAAGTCCTAATATATAAAACATGGGCATGATTTTAGTTGATGGCGATCATCCCGAATTATAAATTTAACTTCTGACTTCTTCAATTGGGATTATACCAGTTTCCCAAAGTACTTTTACATTAACTTTTTTAGCAGGTAAGGGAGGTTTGTTTGGCAATACAGGAAAATTCAAGAGCAAAGGTTTTCTCTATTTTATAGTCCCTACTCTCTACTACCTATTTTCACTGTCACTATCTTTTTAAAATTTGGTCTTAATAGTTAAAACTAAGCCAAGATATCTTTGAAAAACTAAGATTGAAAATCACAATGTTGATCCTGTCAATAATCATCTCAATCCTATTTTTCCCATTGATTAATCAGTTATTGGAGAAAACATTTGATATTTTTAAAAATCAAGGGAAAAAAATCAAATATCTGGAAAATATTAACCAGAAATTACAGCTAGAGCTTACAATAATTCAAGATAAAAATGTAGAACTAGAAAAGAATCAAGCAATTTTGTCAGCAATTGTAGAAAAGTCTAAAGCAATTATTTATATTCAAGACATACAAGGAAAATACATTTTAATAAATCGTCATTTTAGAAAAACGTTTAATCTGGAAAAAGAACAAGTTATTGGCAAAACTAACTATGATTTTTTTGCCAGAGAAATTGCAGAAAATTTTAGTTACATACATCAAATAGTTACAGAAGCAAACAGATGCTTAACAGTGGAAGAAATTTTACCCGATAAAAATGGATATAACTCTTATATTTCTACCAAATTTCCACTTTATAATTTAGATGGTTCTCTCTATGCAATTGGTAGTATATCTACAAATATCAATTATCGTAAAGAACTTCAAACATTGTTGAGCAACGTTAATCAAGAGCTGGAAAATAGAGTGGCAGAACGTACTCTTTGTTTAAAACAACTAAATGAACAGCTCAAAATTGAAATTAATGCCAAAACTCAGGCTAATAAAATGGCAGAGAAAATGGCTAATGAACTATCACAACACGCGAGAACAGTTGATAGTATTCTCAATGCCTCTGTAGATCCAATTTATCTTTTTGACCCCTGCGGAAAATATACTTATGTAAGTCGAATTGGGGCAGAATCCCTAGGTATGAAGCCTAATGATATGATTGGTAAAACAGCAACAGAACTGGGTTTTTCAGAAGCAATTATTCAACAGTTCGATGAACAAATGAAAAAAGTTTTCACTACTGGTAAAGCAGTCAAATCAGAAGGATGTTTTCCCACCATAAAAGGGGAAATAGATTATGAATATATTATTAGTCCAGTGGTCGATCGAGAAGAAAATATAGAAGCAGTAGTTTCTACATTTCGTGATATTACCGAACGGCGACATACACAATTAGAACTAGAGTTAGCAAAAGAAGCTGCAGAAGCAGCCAACCAAGCCAAAAGTAGATTTTTAGCTAATATTAGTCACGAATTAAAAACACCTTTAAATGCCATTATTGGCTAT
>NZ_JAAHGT010000509.1 GCF_010672385.1 Okeania sp. SIO2F4 | reverse complement strand
ACTTTCCCCAGAATTATTAGCTGAGGATAATCAGAAAAATTGAGTGTCGTGGAAAATTCCGGCTAACAGACAACCAATATTTAGGCAAACTTTTGAGAATTTTATCTCCCTGATTTTTACCACCTAACTTTCGAGCAAAAGAGAAATTTTTATCACTCTAATTCTCAGACAAACCAAGCGGCAAAATTTCCCAAACTTTCCCCAGAATTATTAGCTGAGGATAATCAGAAAAATTGAGTGCCGTGGAAAATTCCGGCTAACAGACAACCAATATTTAGGCAAACTTTTGAGAATTTTATTCCTTTGATTTTTACCACCTAAATTTCGAGCAAAAGAGAAATTTCTCTGACGTCTAATTCTCAGACAAACCAAGCGGCAAAATTTCCCAAACTTTCCCCAGAATTATTAGCTTAGGATAATCAGAAAAATTGATTTATCTGGAAACCTTCCTTGAACAGATGATTAGTATTTAGCCAAACCTCAGATAATTTTACCCACCTAATTTTTCCCGTTTCACTCTCCAGCAAAAGCCAAATTTATCTAATATCCATTATCAATTATCCATTATCCATTATCCATTATCCATGGGAATCATATTAAATGAAATGCAAATTCTCTCGCTCTCTCCAGTAAATGGAATAGTCGAATGCCAAAAATAAGATGGAAAAATTACTAATAATCCTGCTTGTGGTTGAATCTTATATTTATCTGGATTTTCCATTTATAACTCTGGGATAAAAGAAGTTCCAAAATTTAAGTAACCTGCTCCAGAACTATTTTCTTTTATAGTATTCGGAACTTGAATATAATAAACGCCACTGCAATAACTTTCAGGGTGAATATGAGAATTTTGAAATCCTTCTGATTCTAAAACAACTGCCCAACCACTTAACTTCCAGTCTGAGGGTAAATTCTGGAAAAATTGATAATTAGACTTATCAGTAAAACGACTAAAATAATCATGGAGAGAACTATTAATTTTTTTGCTCAAAGCAGTCATTACAGGATTATTATCTGTAAAAATTTCGTAGATTTGACTACCTCTATTTATTGGTTTGCCTGGTCGATCTTTTAAAAGAGTAGGATGTCGAACAATGTAATCTTTTAAGTCACTATTATAAGTTGCCAAATTCTCCCATCCTTCTACATCTACAAACTGGTATTTAGCCACTAATTCCGAACAGTCAAAAATTGACTCAGTTTCAAATTTTTTACCTACATCTTGCAAAGCTAAACCCAAATGAGCATAAGCTTTAATATGTCTATGATTAATATTTATAGCTTTTTCAAATTTAGCGATCGCTACTTCAGATTTACCTATTTCTCGCAAAGCTATTCCTAATTGTGCATAAGCATCAGCAGAATTAGAATTAAGTTTAATAATTTTCTGATATAGCTTAACTGCTTCTTCCCACTCAGATTTTTTCCCTAGAATTTCTGCTAAACCTGCCATAGCATTAACAGAATTTTTATCCTGCTCCAATGCTGCCTTATAACATTTAATTGCTTCCTCATGTTTTTCCTGTTGATTTAACAGAAAACCCAAATTTATATGAGCATCACCAGAAGTAGGAATTAAATCAACAACAGCTTGATAACAAGCTTCAGCTACATCAACTCTTCCCTGCTCATAAAAAGTAGCAGCAATATTAGTCAAACATTCTGTGGAATGAGGATTAATTTCTAATGCTTCTTGATAAGCTTTTTGTGATTCTTTCAGGTTGCCACGGCGATAAAATGCCATACCTAAAGATGATAAAGCATCAAAATTATTAGGAACTATAGAAATAGCTTTTATGTAAGAAGATATTGCCTCATCTAACTTTCCTTGAGTTTGAAATATATCCCCCAAAGTCATATTAACTCGCGGATGATTTGGATTAATACTTAAAGCCTTTTCCAAGGAAGCGATCGCTTCTTCTATGATTCCTTTTTCTGTCAAAGCAATTCCCAAATTTAGGTGAGAGTCAGCAGATTTTTGATTGAGTTTAATTGCTCGTTGATAAGAGTCAATAGCATTATCCAATTGTTGAGCAGCGCGATAAGTATTGCCAAGATTATTGAGGTAGGCAAAATTTAATGGTTCTAGATTAACAGCTTGATTTATTAAATTTATGGCGTTGTTATTATCTCCCATTTGTGCTTTAAGTACGCCCAGATAATTTAATACCTGAGAATTATTTGGTTCCGACTGAATAATTTTTTCATAGATAACTTTTGCCTCTTGCAATTGCCCGCCTTTGTGAAAAGATAAAGCATAGGATAAAGCATTTTCTGGGAGATTATTGTTTAGTAGTTTTTGACTTTTATTTTTAGCTGCTTTTCTTCTTTTTTCTCGGTTCATCTTTCTATCCTTGTACTAATATTAGGTATAAGCATTCAGCTATTAGCTGTCAGCTCCCAGTAATAAGACTCGCTTTTGTAAAATGTTAACTCTGGCCTCCTCAAGAGTGGGGTATAAATAGAGTTTCTATCTAAAAAAAAGCAACAAAAAAGTAATAGCTAATGGCTGATAGCTGACGGCTGAATGCTTACTATTATGAAGGACAAAAGTTCTTGATGGAAATATTTGAGGGAAAATGTGCCTATTGTCTCAAACCAGCTAATACTTGGGATCATATTATTCCTATATCTAAAGGGGGGCAAACTACACCAGGTAATGTAGTTCCTGCTTGTATTAAGTGTAATAGCTCTAAAAATAATCAAGATGTTTTTGAATGGATGGACAAAAAATCCATTACTCCTCATCCCGAGTTTATCAATAGAATTATCATTTCTAAGTGTGGACTTTATGGTTAGATAATTTCTACCTGTCATTCAATATCTATTAGACATCTCCAAATAATAAAAAATAAAATAAATTATTGTACTAGATGATTTTCCCCTACTCCCTACTCCCTATTTTCTGGAGATGTCTATTTTATTGCTAGCTATAATTCAATCTGCCTACTCAAAAAAAGAATTATTAAACTATCATTATTAACTAAAATCTTTTTATATTAGTTACTAAATTATCCTTTATTTTGTTAAAATCAACCTCCTGATCTAGCAATATGAAAACTTAAAACTATCTCAATAAAAAAATATAATAGTTACTGAATATCAATGATAGTTGAATCTTAAAAAAAGACAAAGATATAGGGAAAGCCTCCCCAAAAAACTTATCTTAAACAAAACTAATTAAAAACTTTCCTAATCATGGCAAAAATTACTCACAAAGAAGTATTCGACCTCCTAATCAAAGAAGTTCTTGAAGTTTACCCACAGATGGAAAATAAGTTAGATTTTGTATCCAAAGATATTTTAGACCATCTCCTCTCTAGTAGCGATCGCGTGAGAGAAAGATTGCGTAAGGGATCTTTTACAAAAGATGATGGTGAAATTAGTCAAACCGAAGCTTTTTTGCTTACCTGGGTGGATGAAGTCTGGGATGTAGAAAATGGCAATCAAGAGTTATATAAAAAATTTATCTCTGACTTGAATGGAACACCACAGGAGTTTGATTTATATGACAAAGAACTACCTCAAATTAATAATGGATAATTGATAATGGATAATTGATAATGAAAATTATAGCAATCGGTTCTTATTTTGTCACAATTCAAAAATTACAAATCAACTCCAAAACTCTTACCTATCGATCATTGCCTCCCAAATTATTCCCAATATAGTAGGAAGATTTTTGAGACTAATAAAATAAGATTGCTATATCTCTTATGAATTATGAATTATTAATAACCTCGGCTTAAAACCGAGGTTATTAAATAAATTACGGAAATCTTATTAATGAATAATTGATGGATAGTAGATAATAAAAACTATCTCTAATTACGGCTTGCTGATTAAATCTACAAATATTGACAGATAATCGTTTTAGCCTTTTTAAGTCGAAAAAAAGTACAAGGTTTTCGGTATGAAGAGCTGCATAAATTTAGGATTTTGGGCTGAGTGTGGCAGAAAAATAAAGGGATAATTCTTCCTCCTGCCTCCTTTAAATTCCCCATTCCTCCTGACTCCTGACTTCTGACTCCTGACTCCTACTCCTACCAAAAAGACTTTTTCAGCAAACCCTAATTATCAATTATCCATTGGTAAGCAGAAACTTTAAAGCTCTGGAATTAATTATCAACTATCCATTATCCAAATGCGCTTAAAATCTCTCGACGTATTTCGTGGCATCACAATTGCTAGTATGATTCTTGTTAATAATCCAGGCAGTTGGAATTATGTTTATCCTCCCTTACTTCATGCAAAATGGCATGGTTGCACTCCCACAGATTTAATATTTCCCTTCTTCTTATTTATTATGGGTGTAGCTATGACTTTTTCCCTGTCAAAATACACCGATAAAAATCAACCTACTCCACAAATTTACCAAAGAATTTTCCGGAGATTTCTAATACTTCTCCTCTTAGGTTTACTATTAAATGGCTTTCCCAATTACAACTTAGCTACTATTAGGATCATGGGAGTATTACAACGTATTAGTTTAGCCTACCTCCTCGCAGCAATACTCATCCTTAACTTTTCCAGAAAACAACTTTATGGACTTGCCACTACCCTATTAATTGGATACTCAATAGCCATGCAATTAATACCCGTTCCTGTTCATGGCATTGGCAACCTTTCCCCAGAAGGAAATCTTGGTGCCTATATCGATCGCCTCATCCTCACCCAACAACATTTGTGGGCAGGCAAACCATACGACCCAGAAGGACTATTTAGTACCTTACCTACCATAGTAACTGTTTTGATTGGCTACTTTACAGGAGAATGGCTGAAACATCAACCAATCAAAAGTCGCACCAGCATAAATCTAGTAATTTCCGGTCTAAGCTGTTTAGTAGTCGGGTATTTGTGGGGACTATTTTTTCCGATCAATAAAGCTTTATGGACAAGTTCCTATGTGATATTTACTGCTGGATGGGCATTGGTATTATTAGCTATTTGTTATGAGGCGATCAAAGTTCGAGGTTGGCATAAATGGGGACATCCATTTGAAGTGATGGGATTAAATGCCATATTTATATTTGTTGGCTCTGGATTTTTAGCAAGACTAATGATTTATAACAATATTGGTAGTGGAGAAAATGCCCCTAATATCAAAAGTTGGATATATGAACAATTTTTCCAATCTTGGGCAGGTTCATTGAATGGTTCTTTGATTTTTGCTATTGTAAATGTATTATTTTGGTGGGGAATTTCTGATTTAATGTATCGTCGAAATTGGTTCTTTAAAGTTTAATCAATATTGGTAGTCATAAAGTAAGCATTCAGCAATACAAATTCAATCATTTATTGTTAGTCAATTTAGTCTAGAAAATTTGCAAAAGTAGTCTGATATATAAGCAGATAAACAAAATTAATTACACATTTTAGAGAGTAAAATACTTGCTCTATAGGTATTGTTTGTGTAAATAATTATGTGTAGATTCTTATTGATATGAAAAACAAGAATTAGGGCAATCAACCCGATTTATTCTTTGGGATTCGTAAATCCTGATATAGCTAAGAAAGAGTTGATTAGGACATAAACTGATGATAAATCTTAGACTAGAAAATGTTTTTCCCCCAGTTAAGTGTTCCCTGCTATAGCATTTACATATTGAATATGAATAATCAAGAATAAACAATAGATTCAGGATAAAAATTCAACGGTCAGCTATAAGTTTCATTAACTCTCTAGTTGAAAATTTAGTAGAAGAAGTTAAACCAATGCTTGTTTAATTCGTTAAAAAGTTGAAGGCTAATCCCTAATAGCTGAATGGTTATATCATCTCTCATTAAATAACTGTAATAAATAATCTTTCCCCAACCTCCTAGGGACGCCCTTATGCAACGTCCCTACACTGGGGTTAATTAATGTTACTTGATATTACAAAAAATTATATATTTTGATTTTTAGTTAAATATAAATATACTTGAAAATGAACATTAACCAAGATAATTTTGTAGTCCGTCCAATGACTCTAACTGACTTAAAATTAGCTCTAAGTTGGGCTACTGATGAAGGATGGAACCCCGGACTTGATGATGCCAATAATTATTATTTAGCAGATCTTCAAGGTTTTCTAATTGGAGAATTAAACGGAGAAGCAATAAGTTCTATTTCTGCAGTTAGATATAGTCAAAATTTTAGTTTTATTGGTCTTTTTATTGTCAAACCTGAATGGATAAAAAAAGGATTTGCCTTAAAAACTTTGCAGGAAGCTTTCAAGTTAATTAATAATCGACCTGCTGCTATAGATGCTGTTTAAAAAAAAGTTAATACTTACCATAAATTATTTGGCTTTGAAACTTCTCATAGTCATCTCCGTTATCGAGGAATAATTCCTGGGGAAATATCTCCAGATATTCAAGAATTAAATACTATCAATTTTGAGCAACTTTGTAGTTACGATCGCCTTTATTTTCCTGCCGAACGTCCTAATTTTCTTAAAGCATGGATTAATCAATCAAATGGTAAAAGTTATGGAATAATTAATGAGGAAAATTTAGTTGGTTATGGGGTGATTAGAAAAGCCAAGGAAGGATATAGAATAGCTCCTATATTTGCCGAAAATCAAGAAATAGGAGAAAAATTATTTTTGGCTTTGTGCAGTTATTCCGACAATCAAAATGTTTATATTGATGTTCCTGATATTAATCAAGAGGCTATTAATTTAGTTGAAGATTATCAAATGCAATGTGTTTTTGAATGTGCCAGAATGTATTCTGTTCAAGAACCAAATATTGATTGGAAAAATATTTTTGGTGTGACTAGCTTAGAGTTAGGATAAATTTTCAAGAGGATTTGATAGGGGAAATGAAAATCTCCAAAGCGAGGAGCATCAAAATTCCTTTTTTTTCCCGACCCAAACCC
>NZ_JAAHGT010000508.1 GCF_010672385.1 Okeania sp. SIO2F4 | reverse complement strand
ATCGGATGATTTTCTGCCGACATTTGGTGCGAAACCCGTGCATGTGGGAGCCTAAGTCCTTCGGACACGCTTCGCGAACAGGAAAGCGTGTTAATCGTGGTTTGTATCGTTCAGCAATAGGTAAATTGATTAATGCCGATACTAATGGTGCTGGAAATATTATCAAAAAAGTAGCAACACAGCTAAGTTTAGATTTAGCCAAGGTTGGTAGGGAAGTTTTGATGCTTCCACAACGATATAAGTTGGACGATATAACTAGAAAATATCGTAAGCAGTGCATCGCGTGGCAATAGCGCCCGCACCCATCACATCCGCTTAGAATCCAGGGTGTTTTAACCCCTGGAGACATCAATTGTTTAGGACTACCGGTTTTTGACCTTAGTAATCCTTGTACACATTGTATCCGTAGTATTTAGGTCGAGAATCTAATCTTACATGAAGCCAAGCCACTCCCCCACCCGCCGTACTCACCCAAAGCGGACTATCTGAAATCTGTTGTTGCACAGTTTGTCCCACAATTCGCCACAATGCCTGTTTTTGAGGATCAGGCGCATGGCGAATGAAGGCTGCTAAATGGGAATAAGCTGAAAACAGAGTTCCTCCTGGAGAAGAATTTGAATCTATTGGAGATGGAACCACAAGTATTGCATCTTTGCCTAAATTTTCAAAGACAACAATTCCATTGTTAACATCATCAGTTGTGAAATAATTCGCAAATGTCATTTTGTCTGGGTTGCTTGCCAACCCAGGAGAATTAAGCAACACAAATTCAAATTGACGCTTGAGAGTATCTTTAGTAATAGGTGGTGTCTCCCAACGATATGTTAAAAAAGGCGACTCAGATAAAAGTGAAATGAAGAAGGCACAGAAGTCTGAGTCAGACTGCCAAAGGTTTAAAACCTCAGCATAAGATATCGGTTTACTATTGTAAGTAACTATGTATTTATGAACGCGACCTTCGTTCAGAATTTCATGGTTAGCATCAAACATTTGTTTATCACAACGTGATTTTATCTAGGGTTTGCTTATGGAAAGTCTTTTGGTTGAGGTAGGGAGTAGGGAGTAGTTAAGAGTTAGGATAAATGGGAGTTATAGAGAATGGCCGTTCATAATAGTCAAAGTGATTTTTCTGCCTCCCATTACCCTACAATCCTCACTTTTTCAGCTCGCTCAATCGAAAAGCTCGCACTTTTTACGGGCTTAAAATTGCTCAAACCTTTATATATCAATACGCGCGATATTTAATCAGCAAGCCCTATCTAAGATAGAAATTTCACTTGCTAAAGCCTTAAGTTAAGATAGATAGGGCTGAAGCCCTACTACAAACAATCAGGACTTACGCAGAGACTCTACTTATGGCGAGGACGAATACCATTCGCCCCTACAGATTGTGGTTTAACAGTCAATTTGCGTAAGTGCTGACAATATTACACTTCAAGCCTAAATATTAATACTTTGGGGAATATTCTCTGGGAGCATAAATTCGTAAGGCATCAAACGCTCAGAACTTTGATTCCTTTGATTAATAGTAGTCGCTGCTGCATTCAAATTTTCTTGAAATTTTTTCCAAGCTGCTTGTAATTGCTGATTTTCTGGGAAAGCAGATGCATAATAATTGCCTAGATTCGTATGGTGAACTGAACCAAGTAAGTACAGGGTATTAATCTGATTTTGAGCTTGAGTTAAGGAGGGTAAACCCTGCATAAAACTTTCCCGATCTTCAATGCTAGTCGGTGGCATCAGATAACGAGCTAACGGAAATCCAGGTACATACATCATATAAGTTTTTTGGGAAAAATTAACTGCCGCGTGTTGAGCACTACCAGTAAAAATAATTGTAGAGACTGCTTTAACTAAATAATCTCGGGTTTTAATGTGTCCCTGACTATCTTCTCCAAAATTTTCTACTCGTCCTCCGTCTAAGGAAGCCAAAGTAGCTGTCCAATTTTGTAAGTCTCGATCTGCCACAATAGCAGCATCGCTAGCATAGTAGATAGACAAATAATCATTAACCCAGGTATGAATAGCATCCCAAATTAATTTGCCATCATCTCGATAGGGGTAGATAGGTAAAGTCTCAGAATTGTTCACTCCGCGAGCGATTAAGGTTTGAGAAAAATCAATAGCATTAAAGTTAAATAAATAACTCTGAGTTCCTCTAGCAGCAATTGATTGATCTGCCCCGACAGTGCTAGCCAAGAGTGAATCTACGGCTTCTCCAGGAGCAACTAAAATGGCGTGGGCACCATAATTAATCAAAACAGTTCCCTCGAAATGAGGAATCAGCAGATTTCTCAAAGGATGATTTTCTGGCAAATAATTGTAGGTTGGTACAATAAAAGGCTCAACCACTAAATGAGTTCTACCTAAATGGGAAATCAATTCGTGATAATTAGAATCTGCCATTTGTACAATATTTTTGGCACTCATCCAAGGTTCTTGCTGACTATCAGCATCTAGTGGTGTAAACAATACCCACTCCTTACTAATGGTAGTCTTTTGATAGCTAATAGCTACTGGAAATAAGGAACGAGAAGAAGACCCCTGTGGAGGAACAGCAAACAAGGCAATGGGAGCGGAAATATACTTTTGTTGGGTAAGATCGTCGCTGATGAAATTGCCATTGGGTAGACCATCTAGTAATTTGTAATCAGAAGCATAAAGTCGCCCCTCTGCTAAAGCATTAGATAAAGAATCTGTGACTCCAAATTTTTCGGCGATCGCTGTATACTGTTTTGGAGTAATCGGTAAACGAGAATCCATTTGAGTAAATTGCTCTAATACAAGAGGGTTCGGTCCAGCAACTTGTAAATAGGCAAAAATATCGTCTCTTTCAAAAGAAAAAGAAATAGCAGGCTTTTTAATAATTTGGTACAACTTATCGTAGTTATCAAGAGTGAGGGATTTTGATGTCTCTAAATCTTTTTTCTCATCTATTTTCGCAACGAATTGCACAATATTTTTTAGACGTTCAATAATAGCCAACTCATCAAAAGCAATTGATTCTTCCCGTTGCTTAATTCCAAATAATTGACTAATTGTATTGTCAAATTTTTGAAAAGATTCTTGTACAACTTGCTCAGATATGCTTTCCTTTTCCTTCAAGCCAGGGAAAGTTTTTTCTAAATTTGTTTCTAGTTTTTCAATTAAAACTTGAATATTTTCTTGAGTTTTTGGTTGACTAATATCACTGTCTAGAGATTCTATATCTCGATTGAGTTCATCCCAATCATTCTGAAACTGCTCCAAAGAATTTTCCCGGTCATAAAGATGGTTATTAATAAGAATTATAATGATGTAAAAAAGGACTTTAAATATCCAGATGATATTCGGAAAAGCTCCCTTTGGTAAAACGGGGAGTCCTAATAACTATGGGACATTGGTCATTGCCAAGGGCGGTAGATAACTATAGTTATATTCGTAGGTTTTGTCTGGAAAAAATTTCTTTTGATGATGTAAAGAGACCAATAAGCTGGCCATTTTGATTAGGGAATGGGAATTTTTGCGTTCCGTTTGAGTCATCGTTAAAACCTCAGTTTTTATTGTTTATAGTTTCCTCAGATGGGTTATTTCAGTTATTAGTACCGACTGCTGCTTGAAATACTGAAATTTATTTTTTTGACCTCCTTAAAAGTTGTTTGAGAAGTCATCGATCCCCCTAAATCCACCTTAATAAGGGGGACTTTACCTTGTATTTCCCCACTTTTCAAGGCGGGCTAGGGCGGATCTAAATCAAAATTCATACTTTTCAAACAAGTTCTTAAAAGGGCAGGAGTTTTGAGACCTTATTTTATTGTCAAAAAATAGCTTTAACCCGAAATGACATTAATTTAGCTTAATCAACTTTATGAGACTTGTGGTCAAAAGTCAAGACTCAGATATTGCACCCAAAAAATTTAGTAATCCTTATGATAATTGTGATTAAATTTCGGTCTACAATTTGTATCTATAGCAATATGATTTTAGTTGTGAGATATTGGAGAATTTTAGGGAACAGGGCAGAAGAAAATGTATCTTATTCAAGGGAACAGAGAACAGAGAACAGAGAACAGGGAACAGGGCAGAAGAAAATGTATCTTATTCATAAGATAACTGCTATATTCTATCCTTTTAAGGAACATCTCAATTCTCACATCTCATTCCTGATTGCTATATCTATAGTATTTAGGTCGAGAATCTAATCTAAGAGGTTGTTTGAGAAGTCATTTATCCCCCTAAATCTCCCCTTAATAAGCTATGCTTTATAAACATCTTTCTTAACACAAAATGTAGACATTAGAGAGAAGTTATGTATTTGCTATTCAATGCAGATTTCAGGAGAGTAAACCTATACAATTAGAGGCTTTTCTCCCCCAACCTCCCCATCTCCCCACCCCCCCCATCTCCCTATCATCAAAGGGTTTTAGGAGTTCTTTATAAGGGATAGCTGAATAAGGGGGACTTTCCTTTGTATTTCCCCCCTTTTCAAGGGCAGGGCTGTTTCAAACTCAAATAAATAATCTATTAAGAGGAGTTGGGGCACCTAATCCGGGATTTGGGGAAAAGTTAGGAAAAACGGGCGATTTTCAAAAGTTCCCAAATAATCTTGGTCAAATCAACGGAATTTCCGAAAAATCCATGGAATCACCAAAATTATAAGTACGATCTTCTTTGGGGAAAATCCTGGGTAAAGCCTGGAAAATTCTCCCCTGCTCCTGTGATCCCTCCTCCCTGCCGTTGATTGCTTATTATTAAGTCATTGTGACTGGAACTTGTGGAAGGAAGCAATCTCTAAAACCCGTGAGATTGCTTCCTATCATCGCAATGACGATTTTTCAGCCAGATTCTATATGAGACCTTATTTTATTGGTCAGAGATTACTTCTGACTTTCGACTTCTGACTTCTTATTAAGCGCCACCCCGTAACTTATCCAAAACACTCCGGTCTTGTAAAGTCGAAGTATCTCCAGCAATTTCCTGACCTGCTGCCAAGGAACGCAACAACCGTCGCATAATCTTACCAGAGCGAGTCTTCGGTAAATCCTCAGTAAACCGAATCTCACCAGGACGAGCGATCGCTCCAATCTCCTGAACAACGTGCTGCTTCAACTCCTTCTCCAAAGCTTCATTAGCTTCCCGCTCCCCTTCCAAAGTCACAAAAGCCACAATATCCTCACCCTTAACCTCATCAGGCTTACCAACAACCGCAGCTTCTGCCACAGCAGGGTGAGACACCAAAGCCGACTCTACTTCCATAGTACCCAGACGATGACCAGACACATTCATCACATCATCAACACGACCCATCACCCAAAAATAACCATCCTCGTCTTTATGAGCACCATCACCAGCAAAATAAATATATTCCCCATTTTTCGGGCGTAGATATTCCCAATAAGTACGACGGAAGCGATCGTCATCACCATAAACAGTCCGCATCATTCCCGGCCAAGGATGCTTAACCACCAAATAACCACCATTATTACCATCCACAGTTTCTCCTTCCTGGTCAACAATATCAGCAATAATGCCAGGGAAAGGCAAAGTCGCCGAACCAGGTTTAGTAGAAGTAGCACCAGGCAAAGGAGTAATCATAAATCCACCAGTTTCAGTTTGCCACCAAGTATCAACTATCGGACAGCGCTCCCCACCAATAACCCGATGATACCAAATCCAAGCTTCTGGGTTAATTGGTTCTCCTACCGTTCCCAACAAACGTAGAGAACTTAAATTTCTAGAATTAGGGTGTTGTTCTCCCATTTTCATTAATGCTCTAATAGCAGTAGGAGCGGTGTAGAAGATGGTAACGCCATATTTTTCTACTACATCCCAGAGACAACCAGGATTAGAAGCTCGTGGTGCGCCTTCATACATGAGACTAGTGGCACCGTTGGAGAGAGGACCGTAGACAATGTAACTGTGACCTGTAATCCAACCTACATCAGCAGTGCACCAATATACATCTGTGTCTTGGAGGTCAAATGCCCATTTATTGGTAACATGGGTATAAAGGTTATAACCGCCTGTAGTGTGTACGACTCCTTTCGGTTTCCCTGTTGTGCCACTTGTGTAGAGGATAAATAGCATATCCTCACTATCCATCGGTTCCGCTGGACATTCCCCAGAAACACCTTTTTGCAGGTCATGCCACCAATGGTCTCGCCCAGACTCCATGTGAATTTCTTGGGCGGTGCGTTTGACAACTAAGACATTTTCCACGGTGGGGGCACCTGCTATTAATGCTTTGTCTACTTGTTCTTTGAGAGGAACAATAGCATCTTTACGCCAACCTCCATCAGCAGTAACAACTAATTTAGCCTCAGCATCAACGAGGCGATTTTTTAAGGCATCAGCACTGAACCCACCAAATACAACTGTATGGGGTGCGCCAATTCTGGCACAGGCTAACATGGCGATCGCTGCTTCGGGAATCATGGGCATATATATACCGACGCGATCGCCTTTTTTTACTCCCAATTGCTTAAATACATTTGCCATTTGACAAACTTCTCTATGCAGTTGGGCATAGGTGAGGGTACGAGAGTCTCCTGGTTCTCCTTCCCATATTAGGGCTGCTTTATTCCGTCGCCAGGTGGTAAGGTGACGGTCTAGGCAGTTATAAGAAATATTAATTTTGCCATTAATAAACCATTTAGCAAATGGTGGTTGCCAGTCGAGAACTTTGTCCCATTTTTGGAACCAGTCTAATTCTGTTTCGGCTAGTTCTGCCCAAAATCCTTCTGGGTCAGTTCTTCCTTTTTCGTAGAGTTCTTTGTATTGGTCTATGCTTTTAATATGGGCTATTTTGGAAAATTCCGTCGGAGGTGAAAAAGACGTTTTTCTTGTAGGATCGATTCAATAGTTGATTCTGACATTTGTTTTTGTATTTATAGT
>NZ_JAAHGT010000507.1 GCF_010672385.1 Okeania sp. SIO2F4 | reverse complement strand
AGGACTTGGTTTTTCAACTATATGCTTGCCGACCATGGCAACTTTTCTCGATCCAAAAATAGCTATACCTTTAGTTATTGTACCTTCCCTCTCAAGTAACCTCCTGGTGATGGCACAAGCTGGAAGGTTTCAAAATGCAGTTAGTAATTTTTGGCCTATTTATGTCTCCACTTTCCCAGGGTTACTTCTGGGGGTATATGTTCTCAATTCTATAGAAGGTGCAATTAGTCGAGCTATTCTGGGAGCTATTTTATTTCTCTATGCTCTATGGGCGTTGCGATCGCAACCTATTATCCTTTCTGAGAAGATGATGAAATGGCTGATTGTTCCTGTAGGATTTACAACAGGGATAATAAATGGCATCACAGGTTCTCAGATTATGCCTATTTTGCCATTCTTACTTGCTTTAGACCTAAATAAAGAGATTTTTGTACAAGCGATCAATCTTTCTTTTACCCTTTCAAGTATGATTATGCTGTTTCTATTGGGTAAAATTGGATTGCTGCAGCCATCTCTTTTAAGTATTGCTGTGGTGGGTATTTTGCCTGTTGCTATAGGTATCAATCTTGGTAGTAGGTTGAGAAAAAGGTTGCCAGAGGAGAAATTTCGCACGGTGGTTTTGTTGTTTTTGTTGGTCGTTGGTTTAAGTTTGATTATTCGGTTTCTCTATAATTAGCTATTCAGAATAAGTAAACAACTACGTCATTGCGACTGTAACGGAGTGGAAGGAAGCAATCTCAGGGGTTGTGCGAGATTGCCCTATCCTCGCAATAACGACTTTCTAACAGGATTCTATATTAATGATAATAGAAAACATCTCCTACAATTTCCAACAATTATCCCGATTTTTAAAGATTCAGTAAAGTTACGGAAAAAGAGTTGACATTTAGGAATATTTGATGGTAAATACAAATACTTTAATATGAAGATTCGATAAAGTTTTCTATGATTTTTACCTACTTTTATGAAAATTCAGTGAAGTTACGAATAAATTATTTACATTTAGGAAAAATTGATGTAATCAATAGATACTTTAATATGAAAATTCGGTAAAGTTGTGCATGATTTTTGCCTATTTGATGAAGATTCAGTGAAGTTGTGAATAAATGCTTGCTTTTTTCAGAATGTCTGTGTCAGTATATTTGTAGTGAGGTTAATCAAAGATATTTAACTCATAACAAAGTTAAACAAATATTCATCTAGAGAGCAGAAAAATTATGAAGACTCAGACTCAAATACCCCAAAAAAATTTTTTAAACTTTTTACGGTCGTAGACCGTAAAAAGTTTGGCTAATGCTTTGAGTGCCAATAAATATGTAATAGGAACAGTAATTACTTCTGTTGGTTTAGCAGTAATAAATTCCCCAGTTCAAGCTGCTTCAATGGGTGTAGTTGATTTTGAAACTGGATTCACTGATGGTCAATTAGTTAACAGTGTTACTGCTGATAATGGTAATGTATTAACTTTCGGGATAGGAGATCAAGCTCCTACATCACTTCCTGAAATTGCACAAATTGGAGGTCCATTGACGGCTTTTAGTGCTAGTGACGGCGCTACTCTTCAGTCCGAAATTGGCAATTTCTTCCTGACCGATGGGTTACCAGGAGCTAGTAACTACTTTATTGAATTTAGTCAAGCTGTATCAGAAGTTAGTATAGACCTTCTAGATTTAGATGCGTTATCTTTCAATGGTGGTCCTGGTGTAGCGACTGTAACAGTATTTTCTGATAGTTTTTCAACTGTTATTAATTCTGAGGACTTTCTAGGTTCCACAGGCCCAGTAAGTTCAGAAACTCTTGATACCTTCAGCATTAGTGGTAATTCAAATGCTATCAAATCTTTGTCTATTGTTTATAGTGTTAATGGAAGAGGAGATACAGGAACTGGAATTGATAATATCACTTTTACACAATTTGAACCATCTCAAGGAGGATCTCAATCAACACCTGAACCCGCTTCAATTTTAGGTTTATTAGCTGTTGGTGCTGTTGGTGCTGGTTCCAAGTTAAAGCGCAAGTAGAGTTATCAAAGTTATAAATCAGGACTTACGCTCCAAGCGCCATATCTAGTAAGGGCGAATGCCATTCGCCCCTACATATGGCGTATAATTGCATATTTTGCGTAAGTCCTGTAAATATTAGGTGAGAGCGATCGCTTATTAGTTTCAGGAGCGATCGCCACTTTTTGATAACTATAGCACTACGCATTTAGGACATAGGTAGTGGGAGCATCTTGCTCCCGTGTTAGGGGTTTTAGTCTTTACTTACTATTACTATGTAGGATTACTTTTTTTTTAGTCACTATCTAAAATTAGTTCAGATTAAAATTGGTTATTAAATCCTAAATAACCCCTGGGTGTAATCATCCGATCGCTATAAATTTCTGTAGATTGATTACCAATTAAAATTACAGTCAACATATCAACTGAAATCTCCAATAATTTATCCAGACTTGTTAAAGTAATTTCTTCATTTTCTCGATAAGCAGAACGCACAACTGCTACTGGAGTTTCTGGTTGACGATACTCTAAAAAAATATTCACTGCCTTAACTAATTGTTCTGTTCTATTCTGAGATTTAGGATTATAAATTGCCACGACAAAATCTGCCATTGCAGCAGCATTTAAACGTTTTTCTATTACCTCCCAAGGTGTTAATAAATCGCTCAAACTAATAGCACAAAAATCGTGCATTAATGGCGCACCAACTCTCGACGCAGCAGACTGTAAAGCGCTAACTCCTGGAAATATTTCTACTGCCGGATTTTTGCCATCCCAACCTTTTGCTTGAAGTTGTTCTAAAACTAATCCTGCCATGCCATAAATTCCACAATCTCCAGAAGAGACTACTGCCACAGTTAAACCAAAGTAGGCTAATTCAATTGCTTTTTCTCCCCGTTTTCTTTCTTGAGTAATTGGCATTTTTTCGACTATTTGTCCTGGATTGAATAAAGGTTTAATCAAGTCAATATAAAGAGAATAACCAATTACAACATCTGCATAACTAATGGCAGTTTGAGCTGCGGATGTCATCTGGTCTAGTTGACCGGGACCTGTACCAACTAATAATAATTTTCCGGTTCTGCCTGTATATTCTTTTTCAGCTAAAGCAACAGCAATAGTCATTGCTCCTGGTTCACCTTCGAGGCGGAATATTTGTTTACTAACTAATAAATTTGTCGAAGATTTTAAGAGATTTTTTTCTTGTTGAAGCAGAGAAAAAGACTCATCCGTACATCCGTGAAAATCTGTGTCTTGCTGTTGATTTTCCTCCGGGTGAAGTTCCCCTTGTAAAGGTAATTTTGATTCCGGTTGATTATCTCTTATTTCTCCCTTTTGAAATAATAAGAATGAATCATCAGTGCATCCGTGAAAATCTGTGTCTTGCTGTTGATTTTCCTCCGGGTGAAGTTCCCCTTGTAAAGGTAATTTTGATTCCGGTTGATTATCTCTTATTTCTCCCTTTTGAAATAATAAGAATGAATCATCAGTGCATCCGTGAAAATCTGTGTCTTGCTGTTGATTTTCCTCCGGGTGAAGTTCTTCTTGTAAAGGTAATTTTGATTCCGGTTGATTATCTCTTATTTCTCCCTTTTGAAATAATAGGAATGAATCATCAGTGCATCCGTGAAAATCCGTATCTTGCTCATATTTCTCCTGTTTTGCTCCTAAAATAGCTGCTGCTTCAGCAACACTAGGAGTTCCTACTTCTGCTGCAACAATATTAGAAGGATTAGGTACTTCAACACAGTTTAATAACTCCGCTGAAAATGTCCGTAAAGGTAAATTTCGTTCCTGACAAAATTCTACTAATCCTATTTCATCAGCTTTAATATTAATAGTGGCAATACCAGCGATCGCTCCTTCTGCTAAATGATGAGTGCGAAATATTTGCTCGATACCAGTGGCAATTAATTTTTTAGAAGTTCCTCTTTCGCAACCAACTCCTACCCATAATACTCGCGGGTGCCACTGAACTTTGGGTAAATCTGAATCTGGTGAAAACTGTCTGTGAGTAAAACTAATCCAAATTCTTGCTTTGGGAGTAGGGGATGGTTCGCCTATTTCTGGAAAATCAAAGTAAAACGGATGTTGCTCCGGTAGATGTTTTTGCCACAATGTCGAACCTACTTCCTGAAGCACCTGTACAGTTTCTCCTCTGGCAACCACTGCACTAACTTTATTCCAGTCACCTTCCCCACGTTGCCAACCAAAAGGTTTACCCAAAATATCGATACCAGGTAATTCTAAATTATGAGATGCTCCTGTAATAACTGGGGTAGCGTTGAGGAGGGGAGCAACGATATTGGTTAGTTTATCCGCACCTCCCTGATGTCCGCTACATAAACTAATGACAAATTTACCCGCTTCATCCACAACAACTACTGCTGGGTCGCGATATTTATCTTGCAAAAGTGGAGAAATTAAACGGACGACTGCACCACTAGCAAGACAAAAAACTATTGCGCAATAGTTTTGCCAAATATTTGTCAGATGATTTTTCAGAGAGTCAGTGTAAACCTGGGTGTTGGGAGGGAGGTTGGCAGTTTTTTGACAAGACTCTGGTATCCACAGAGTTGCTCCTAATGTTTGGCAAATAGGTTGTAATAAATTTGCTGCTGTAGGAGTTGTAGCGATCGCTGCTATTGGTTGAAATTCTTGGGCAATTAAATTCATGTTTTAGGTGTTTAGGTATTGGGAATTGTATTTATGATTCAATAATTCAACTTATACCTAGAGGAGACATTGGTCAAGTCGCAGAAATTCAACGCAGTTAACCCTAGCTACCATAATAGAAGCTAAGGATTTTGAGAAAGCAGATTCAAAAGAGCAACAATTCTAGATTAATAGTTTTAGCTTTTTTTCAACTGAGGTGTTGCAGTTTTAGTATTGTTTCCTATACAAACTGCAAAAAAATATGATGAACTAAAACTACCAGTATGAATACACTATACTTATCCAACTCTGTTAGTTTCTTTAAATAATAGCACTATAAAGTTTGGCAAAATAGTTGAGATAATTTTTCAGAGACTCAGTGTAAACCTGGGTATTGAGAGGGAGGTTTACTATTTTTTGACAAGACTCTGGTATCCACAGAGTTGCTCCTAATGTTTGGCAAATAGGTTGTAATAAATTTGCTGCTGTAGGAGTTGTAGCGATCGCTGCTATTGGTTGAAATTCTTGGGCAATTAAATTCATATTTTAGGTGTTTAGGTATTGAGAATTGTGCTTATAACTGAATTTATACCTAAAGGAGAAATTGGTCAAGTCCCATAAATTCAACACTTGGGACCCATATCTACAACAATAACGCGCGAAGACTTCTGTAACTATTGAACAATAAATAAATAGAACATCAATCTTTGAAATCAAAAAGCTGAAATCTTTACAGGTAATAGTTTTGAAATTTCATCGTTCTTCCCTAACTATTGGACAATAGTATAAATAAAACATCAATAATCGCTCTATGTCGCGATCGCTCTTATTCCAGAGCAATAACTATTGGACAATAGTATAAATAGAACATCAGTAATCCCTCTATGTCGCGATCGCTCTTATTCCAGAGCAATAACTATTGGACAATAGTATAAATAGAACATCAGTAATCCCTCTATGTCGCGATTAAGCTCCGGAATGGATGTTAAGAACGCTACTTTCATGCAACAAAACCTGTACTGAGTACAATCATGCACATTAGAGTTGCTCCCAACGCTTGGCAAATAGGTTGTAATAATTTTGCTGCTGTTGGAGTGGTAGCGATCGCCACTATTGGTTGAAATTCTTGGGCAATTAAATTCATTTGGATTTAATTTTCCTTTTATAAATAGTCTCTAAGAAGAGGTAATTATTAATTATTAAATTCTAGGGTGTTTTAACCAAGCTATAATTTTTTCTAGCCATAACTTCGGACTTTCTTGGGGTAGATATTTTGCATTGAACATGGATAAAATTAGAGGATATCCACCTACTTTAGCACTCATTAATAAGTGAGTAGCGATCGCCAATAACATAATTAGCCAACTTATCAGATGCAGGGAGTACCAAAAATGATACATTTCGCCATTAGGCAACCAATTTTCATCTTGTAATTTTCCTGAACCTATTGATAGTATTGCTGAGAATAAAATTGTGGTATTGACTACGCGATGCAGTCTATACCACCAAATATTTTTACCCACGTTATTTGTCAATTTTTGCCAATCATCTGATTTTACTAAACGGTTTCTGCCGAGTTTAATGCTAACTATAATAAATCCCAAAAATACAAAGAATAAAGCAAAAGCAAAAGTTCCATGGATATCTATTAAACTACGGTTTTTGATAGTCAAACCGACTTTGCCAAATCTACCATCCCAACTGTCATAAACTAAAAAACCTGTAATTACACAAGCGATTACCAATAAAGCATTAATACTGTGAAATAAACGGAGTAAAAAAGGTTGATAGGGTTGAGTTTTTGACATAAATTTTTTCTATTCTTTTTATCTTCTATTTTTCAGTATGACAGCTTTTCTTTTGTAAGCATTCAGCTATTAGCAATCAGCTCTCAGCTTTTCCTGAGTCATGCTGCGCAAAAAGATGCCTGAAAGTAATACCATTTTCATAAAATATTGCTACAGTGACAGAACAGATAAAAAGAGATAGGGAACGCCGGAACTAGGAAAGATAAATAGACAAAAAATGGATCAAAAAGCTTTAATATTGACAATGAATGCAAGCCATAAAGTATTAAACTGTAGGAATAAATCACAAATTAGAATGTAACAGCCTTTTTTGAATTTGGTATAATACTTACTAAGTTTAGCTGATGACCTTTTTCGTGTCGGACTTTTAACTCTCCTTGGAGACTAATTCCTATTTCTAGCTGACGGCTGA